>NZ_JBHSEY010000056.1:0-86322 GCF_042654745.1 Comamonas denitrificans | reverse complement strand
TCGCTCAAATCCGCGCCGCGATGCCCCGCTGCGCACGCCGTTGGCTACATGCGTGAAATATCCGGGCTAGACAGGAAGCGGTGGGGGTGGTTTGGGTGGTTGCGCCCTGATGGATGCGTTTTTTTGGGGGGTGCTTCGCTTGCTGCGCAGCAAGCGAAGCCGCCCTTGGTGGCCAAAGCGCATCGGTCAGGGCGCAGCTTCCCGCACCCCAGCGGGCACCTCCAATCTGACTCACCGCAGCTGCCCGAACGCAGCGCCCGCAGGGCGCGTAGTGAGTTCTGCGGTGCCAAAGCTGCGCAGCACGCCTTCTTTGCGTCCTTTCTTGGGCGACCAAGAAAGGATGTCGCCCGCCGGGGCGAGTCCCGGCCAGCCGCCTTAAAAAAAGAAAAGGTAAGCCGCTCACTCTCCCATCGGCAGCCGCAATTCAAAACACGCCCCAGGGGCTCCATCGCTGCGCCCCAAGCAGCGCACGCTGCCGCCGTGGCGCTGGGCGATGCTGCGCACCAGGGCCAGCCCCAGGCCCACGCCGCCGCTGCGCTCGCTGGCCCCGGGCAGGCGGTAGAACTTTTCAAAAATGCGTTCGCGCTGCTGCGGCGGCACGCCGGGGCCGTGGTCTTGCACGCGCACGATGGCCTGCTCGCCTTCGCGCAGCAATTCCAGGCTGATGCTGCCCTGGCTGTAGCGCTTGGCGTTTTCCAGCAAATTGCGCACCGCGCGGCGCAGCAGTCGGGCAATGCCCGGCACTTCAAGCGCGGTGGTGTGCAGCTGCAAATCGGCATCGACGCGGGCACATTCTTCGGCGGCCAGGCCGATCAGATCAACGGTCTCGCTGCTGCCCACGTCCACGTCCGGCTGTTCTAGGCGGCTGGCCAGCAAAATTTCATCCACCAGCTGGTCCAGCTCGGCAATGTTGCGGCGGATTTCCTGCTGGGCGCTGCGCTGCTCAGGGGCATCGCCCATTAGCTCCAGCCCCATGCGGATGCGCGCCAGTGGCGAGCGCAGCTCGTGCGAGGCATTGGCCAGCAGGCTTTGGTGCGATTGCACCAGGGTCTGGATGCGCTCAGCCGCAGCATTGAACTGGCGGGCCAGATCGGCCACTTCGTCCTGGCCCTGGGTGGGCACGCGCACGGCCAGATTGCCCTCGCCAAACTGCTGCACGCTGCGTTGCAGGTTTTCCAGGCGCTTGAGCAGCCGCCGGATGATGGGGAATACGGCCAGCGCCACCGCCAGCCCGACCAGCCCCAGCAGCCACACAAAGCCCAGCGGCGGGCGCAGCCAGTAGCTGATGTCCAGGGGGCTGGGCGGCGGCGGTGGGCGGCCCCGGTGGGGGGTCATCTCCAGCAGGTAGGCCTGGCCATCGTCGCCCTGGATGGCAAAGCGCAGGCTATCGGTATTGCTGCCATTGCTGGTATTGCGGCGGCGCTGGCGCTCAAAGCTGCCTTGCAGCACCACGGCCCCGTTGGCATCGGTGACGGTCAGCTCGCGGGCCAAGGTGCCCTGCACGCTGTTGCGCACTTCGTGCTCTTGCGCCACCTTCCAGGCCAAGCCCACCAGCAAGGTCAGCACGGCCACGCCGCCGACCACGGCCAGCCAGATGCGCAGGTACAGGCGCTGGGCAAAGGCTTGGAACATGCTGGCGCCTTCAGTCCTGCTGCTTGGCAAAGACGTAGCCCACGCCGCGCACGGTGAGAATGCGTTTGGGTTTTTTCGGATCCAGCTCAATCGCCGCGCGGATGCGGCCCATGTGGACGTCGATGCTGCGGTCAAAGGCTTCGAGCTCGCGCCCGCGCACCACTTCCATGATCTGGTCGCGGGTCAGCACCCGCCCGGCGCGTTCGGCCAGGGCCACCAGCAGGTCGAACTGGTAGCTGGTCATCTCTGCCGCTTGTCCGTTCACCGTGACCAGGCGGGCATCGCGGTCGATTTCCAGGCCGCCAAAGCGCAGCACCGGGTGCGCCGGTTCGGCCACGGCAGCGGCCCCGCGTTGGTTGCGCCGCAAAATGGCGCGGATGCGGGCCAGCAGCTCGCGCGGTTCAAAGGGTTTGGGCAGGTAATCGTCGGCGCCCATTTCCAGACCGACCACGCGGTCCATCGGATCGCCCTTGGCGGTCAGCATCAGCACCGGCACCTCGGCGGCGGCACCGGGCAAGGCCCGCAGGCGGCGGCACACTTCCAGCCCGTCCAGGTCGGGCAGCATCAGATCCAGAATCAGCAAATCGGGCAGGGGCTGGCGTTGCAGTTGCTGCAGGCCGCTGGTGGCATCCGGGCAGTGCGCCACCGATAGGCCGTTGTTCCCCAGGTAGGTGACGACCATGTCCGCCAGGCGCTGGTCGTCTTCAATCATCAATAAGTGTTGCTGCGTGCTCATGCCGGGCAGTGTAGGGGGCGCAGTTGTCTGTTGTGTAAAGCGGCGGGGCTGCTACCAATAAAGGGGCTGTTTTCGCTTTTCAATAAACGACTTCAGATATGAAAGATGCTGAAATCGTTTATTTGCCAGCGGAAAAAGCTTCTCTTTTTGGTGTGCTGCGCGTCAGGTAGCGCAGCAATTGGTCCATCAGGGCATACAGCTCTTCGTAGCGCCCCGGGGGGCGGGCCTGCAATGCCTGCGCGGTCTGGATGAAAGGCGACGCCGCCAGTTCGCCGTGGCAGTGGGCGAGCATGGCGGCCACGCTTTCGGGCGTGGTTTCCAGGTGGAATTGCAGGCCGATGGCCCGCTGGCCGACCTGGAAGGCCTGGTGCGGGCACGCCGCGCTGCGGGCCAGGTGGATGGCCCCGTCCGGCAGGTCGAAGGTTTCGCCATGCCAGTGAAAGACTTCTGCCGTGGCCGGAAAGGCAAAGCCGCTGCCCTGCGGCGCACAGCCCTGGATGGGGAACCAGCCGATCTCCTTGTGCTGCGCCGGGTAGACCCTGGCCCCCAGGGCCGCCGCCATGAGCTGCGCCCCCAGGCAGATGCCCAGCACGGCCTTGCCGCTGCGAATGGCCTTGCGCAGCAGGCGCTTTTCCGGGCGCAGCCAGGGCAGCGCGGCTTCGTCGTTGGCGCTCATGGGGCCGCCCAGGACGATCAGCACGTCGAAGGCGCTGACCGGCGGCAGGACGGCCCCGGCCTCGAACAGCCGGGTCGTCGTCACCACCTCCTGCCGGGCGGTCAGCCAGGCGGCGATGCTGCCCGGCCCTTCAAACGGCACATGCTGCAAAACGTGTACGCGCATGGGATGCACCCCCCGCATCTCAGCCAATGGCCCGCTGCGGCGCGGTGCGGGCGTGGGTGGTGTACAGCGTCAGGCCGGTGAAGGCCAGGCCACCGACGATGTTGCCCAGTACCACGGGGATTTCGTTCCAGATGAAGTAGTCCATGACGGAGAAGTTGCCGCCCAGCATCAGCCCCGAGGGAAAGAGGAACATGTTCACCACCGAATGCTCGAAGCCCATCGCGAAGAACAGCATGATCGGCATCCACATGGCGATGACCTTGCCGCTGACGGTGGTGGAGATCATCGCGCCGACCACGCCGGTGGACACCATCCAGTTGCACAGCACGCCGCGCAGGAAGATGGTGGCCCAGCCCATCAGCCCGTATTCGGCATAGCCCAGGGTGCGGGCCTCGCCGATGTGGCCGATCTTCTGCCCGATCTCGCCCGGCGGCACGGAAAAGCCGTAGGTGAAGATGAAGGCCATCATCCCCGCCACGGTCAGCGCCCCCAGGAAGTTGCCGACGAACACCAGCCCCCAGTTGCGCAGGATGCCGCGCACGGTGACGCCGGGGCGCTTGTCCAGCAGCGCCAGCGGGGTGAGCATGAACACGCCGGTGAGCAGGTCGAAGCCCAGCAGGTAGAGCATGCACACGCCGACGGGAAAGAGCAGCGCCCCGATCAGCGCCGAGCCGCTCATGACGCTGGCACTGACGGCGAACACCGCCGCCAGCGCCAGGATGGCCCCGGCCATGAAGGCGCGGATGAGGGTGTCGCGGGTGGACATGTGGATCTTGGCTTCGCCGGTATCGACCATCTTGGTGACGAATTCGGCGGGAGAGAGGTAGGCCATGGGAATACTCCTGCAAGGGTGGGAAATCAGGGGAAAGCGAAGAAAGAGGCCATCAACGCACTGCCGGCAGCGCCCGCTGCGCCGGGCCGGCCAGCGGGCGGGTCTGCGCCAGGGCGTGCCCGGCCAGTTCGGCAGCGTCCAGGTAGACGGCACCGCCTTGCACCTGCACGCGAAACACCGGGGTGCTGCCCTCGTCCGGGGCCAGCGCCTGCCCGTCGGCCAGGCCGATCGTCCAGTTGTGCAGCGGGCAGGCCACGTTGTCGCCAAATACCATGCCTTGCGACAGCGGCCCGCCCTTGTAGGGGCTGTAGTCCAGCAGGGCGTAGACGGCGTCCGCCGCCGTGCGGAACAGCGCCACTTCCAGCCCCCGGGGCCGGGCCACGCGACGTGCGCCCTGGCGCGGGATGTCGTCCAGTTGGCAGATGTATTGCCAGTTCGCTTGGGATGTCATGGGGATACCTTTCCTGTTCAAACGGTGGCCGCGGGGACGGGGACGATGGGGATGAACTGCCGGGCATCGACCCGCGCCTTGTCGCCCTCGAACCAAGGGTCGGGCTCGCCCTCCAGCGCCGCTTGCAGCCGCGCCCACAGCGCCTGCCGGTTGGCGGCGTCTTCCAGCACTTTCTGCCTGACGTGTTCTAGGCCGACGCGGGCCACGTAGTGGGTGGTGCGCTCCAGGTACCACCCTTCCTCGCGGTAGAGCTGGAGGAAGGCGCCGCTGATCTCCAGCACCTCCTCGGCGGTTTTCACCTTGGTGAAGAACTGCGCCACTTCGGTCTTGATGCCGCCGTTGCCGGCGATGTGAATTTCCCAGCCGGAATCGACGCCGATGATGCCCACGTCCTTGATGCCGCTTTCCGCGCAATTGCGCGGGCAGCCGCTGACGGCCAGCTTGACCTTGTGCGGCGCGTACATGCGCCACAGCGCCCGCTCCAGGTCGCGCCCCAACTGGCTGCTGTCCTGCGTGCCGAAGCGGCACCACTCGCTGCCCACACACGTCTTCACGGTGCGCAGGCTCTTGCCGTAGGCGTGGCCGCACGGCATGCCGATGTCGCGCCACACGCCGGGCAGGTCTTCCTTCTTCACGCCCAGCAGGTCGATGCGCTGGCCGCCCGTCACCTTCACGCCGGGAATCTGGTACTTGTCCACCACGTCGGCAATGCGGCGCAGCTCGGCGGCATTGGTCTCGCCGCCCCACATGCGCGGGATGACGCTGTAGGTGCCGTCCTTCTGGATGTTGGCGTGGCTGCGCTCGTTGATGGCGCGGCTTTGCGGGTCATCCAGCGCCTCCTTGGGCCACGTGCTGATCAGGTAGTAGTTGATCGCCGGGCGGCAACCGGGGCAGCCGTCGGGCGTCTGCCACTCCATGAAGGCGAAGACTTCTTCCTTGCTGACGAGATGGTGCGTGCGGATGGCATCGCGCACCGCCTGGTGGCCGTGTTCGGTGCAGGCGCACACGGGCTTGGCAGCGCTGTTGGCCGCATACGCGCCGCCCACGGTGGCCATCAAGAGCTGCTCCACCAGCCCGGTGCATGAACCGCAGCTGGCGCTGGCCTTGGTGTGCTTGCGCACCTCGTCGATGGTGAACAGGCCCTTTTCCTTGATGGCCTTGCAGATGGTGCCCTTGGTCACGCCGTTGCAGCCGCAGACCTCGGCATCGTCGGGCATGGCGGCGGCCTGGTTCTGCCCGGCGTGACCGCCGTCGCCCAGGTTGCTTTCGCCAAACATCAGGCTGGCGCGCAGCTCGGCCACGCTGCGGCCCTCGCGCAGCAGCTGGAAGTACCAGCTGCCATCGACGGTGTTGCCGTACAGGCAGGCGCCGACCAGCTTGTCGTCCTTGAGCACCAGCTTCTTGTACTGCCCCGCGCCGGGGTCGCTCATGACGATTTCTTCCGTACCCGCGCCGCCCATGAAGTCGCCCGCCGAGAACAGGTCGATCCCCGTCACCTTCAGCTTGGTCGAGGTCTGCGACCCCAGGTAGCGGCCAATGCCGAACTCCGCCAGGTGGTTGGCCGCCACCCGCCCCTGCTCGAACAGCGGTGCCACCAGCCCGTAGGCAATGCCCCGGTGCGCCGCGCATTCGCCCACGGCGTAGATGCGCGGGTCGGTGGTGGTCTGCATGGTGTCGCCCACGACGATGCCCCGGTCGACGTGCAGGCGCATCGACTCGGCCAGGGCCGTGTTGGGGCGGATGCCCACGGCCATGACCACCAGATCGGCCGGGATTTCGCTGCCGTCCTTGAAGCGCACGGCCTGCACGCGGCCAGCGGCGTTGCCCAGCAGCGCCTCGGTCTGCGCCTGCATCAGGAATGCCATGCCGCGCTCCTGCAAAGCCTTTTGCAGCATCTGCCCGGCCGTGGGATCCAGCTGGCGATCGAGCAGCCATTCGCCCGCGTGCACCACCGTCACCTGCATCCCGCGCTTCATCAGGCCATTGGCCGCCTCCAGCCCGAGCAGGCCGCCGCCAATCACCACGGCGTGCCGGTACTGCGCAGCCGCGTCGATCATGGCCTGCGTATCGGCAATGTCGCGGTAGGCCAGCACGCCGTCCAGATCCTTGCCGGGAATCGGCAGCAGGAAGGGGTTGGAGCCGGTGGCCAGAATCAACCGGTCGTAGGGCACGCTGATGGTCTCGCCCGTGCCGCGCACCGCCTGCACGGTGCGCCGGGCACGGTTCACCTCGGTCACGGTGCAGCCGGCGTGCAGGGTGATGCCGTGCTCGGCATACCACGCCCAGTCGTTGAGCACGATCTGCTCCAGCGTCTGCTCCCCCGCCAGCACGGGCGAGAGCAGGATGCGGTTGTAGTTGGGATGCGGCTCCGCGCCGAAGATGGTGATCTCGTACAGATCGGGCGCGATCTTCAGCAGCTCTTCGAGCGTGCGCACCCCCGCCATGCCATTGCCCACCATCACCAGTTGCATTTTTTTCATAGCGCCCTCTTGCAGTGTTCATCAACGGCCCAATCGGGCCACGAACACAACAAAGCAACAACCATGCCAATGCAAAAACCGGCTTACCGTCCCCTGTCAAAGCAAGGGTTGGGAGGGCGATGCACGCCATTTTTTGGTGCGAACCATGCTGCAACGCACCAAAAACCGGCAACCGAGGCTTGCGTCAGCAAGCGAGGCAGCCCCACCCCGACAGCATCTCCGTCAGGGCGCAGCCCCAATAACAGGCAAGCCGCATCCCGTCTGACTCACCGTGGCTGTCCGAGCGCAGCGCCCAAAGGGCGCGTAGCGAGTTCCACGGTGCCAAAGCTGCGCAGCACGCTTTCTTTGCCTCCTTTCTTGCGCGGGCAAGAAAGGAGGTCGCCCGCCGGGGCGAGACCCGGCCAGCAGAACCAAAATCAGGCAAACAATAAAAAATAGCTGCTACCGCATATAAACAAACGATTTCAAGAATAAAACACCATGAAATCGTTTATTCACCAGCGGAAACAGCTATTTATTTAACAAAACCATCACCCAAAAAACGGTGGCCGGGGCAGCTGCTCGCGCAAAATCCCCCACGGGCTGCGGCCACTCAATTGCGCCACGATGGCCGCCTTCAGCGGTGGCAAGTGCTGCGCCCCCTGCAGCACGATTTGGCGCAGCAGCTTGGGGGCCGGGCGCGCATCGGTAAACAGCTTGACCACGGCGTTGGTGCCCTGAAACAGCGGCCAGGCATGCCGGTGCTGGCTGCGGCTGTAGGCGGCCAGCACACTTTCGTGCCCCCAGTCCTGGCCCGCATGGTAGGCACTGGCGACGGCGCTGCTTAAGCGCTCCACCCCCGACAGCCCCAGGTTAAAGCCATGCGCCGTCACCGGGAGCATGCCCACAGCGGCATCGCCCAGCAAGGCAAAGCGTGGCCCGCTGAACTGGCGGGCATAGGTGGCCACCAGCGGGTAATGGTGGCGCGGGCCGACCAGCTCCATCTCGCCCAGGCGGTGCTGGAAATGCGCCTGCACCTGGGCGCTGAAATCCTGCTCATCGAGCTGCATCAGGCGGGCAATGTCCGGGCTGTCGCTGGTCACCACCGCCGAGCACAGGAGATCGCCCGTGGCCGGGTCGGGCTGCAGCGGCAGGATGGCCAGCGTGCGCTCGTAGCCAAAGCACTCGTGCGCCACGTCATGGTGCTCCAGCGTGTGGCGCATGCGGCAGACGATGACGCCGCGGCCAAAGTCCGTCATCTGCGCTGCCACGCCCAGCATGCGGCGCACGGCAGAAAAGCGGCTGTCCGCCGCAACCACCAGCGGCGCGGACAGGGGCGGCGCATCCACCCGCACGCCCCCTTCGTGTACCTGGTAGTGCACTTGGGCGCACTGCGCATGCCGCACCACCTGGGTGACGGTGGCCCCGGTAATCAGCCGGATGTTGTCATGCGTTTGCGCGGCCTCAAACGCCGTGCGGCGCAGGGCGCAGTTGGGCACGATGCGGCCCAGCTCGTGCATGTCCTGGCCCACGGTGTCGATAGTGAGCGTCGGGCGCGCGCCCACCGGGCCATCGTGCACGATGGCCTGGCGAATAAAACCTTGCTCATGCGCCAGCAAGCGCTGCCAGGTGCCCAAGCGCTGCAAGGTCTGCACGCTGGGCTGGGTCAGGGCAATTTCGCGGCCATCAGGGGCCGGCTGGGCCAAAGCAGGCAGGCTTTGCTGCTCCAGCACCGTGGCGTGCAAACCCGCGTGGGACAAGGCCAGGGCCAGCGACAAACCTGCAGGCCCGGCACCTACGATCAAAACATCGGTATCCATAAAAAGGCGCAATCAGAAGCAAAAGAGGGAACAAAAAGAAAACAGCCACCCCCCAGCACCACAGTCGCAAAACCCGGTCAGAGGGCACCAAAAGCTGGCGGCTATTGTCCCCGCTTCTGCCCCCAGAGGCAGGAACACCACAAACGCCCCTGCCCCGCTTGCAGCCGATGCGAACAGGCAGGGTACACTTGCGCTTCGTGCGTCTTGGGCGCCCTTTTCCCTCACCGTCTTTTCACGTAAACATGGCCGCTGATACTCCCAGTGCTGTCCACTCTTTCGACCTGAAAAGCGCCGAACTGCCGGTGCTGGCCGTGACTTTGCGCAGCACCGAGGTCGAGCAGGTGATTGCCGACTTGGCCCGCCGCTTGGCCGATGATCCGGATTTTTTTGATAACGACCCGGTACTCATCGACTTGCAGCACGTCCAGCACCACCCCGAGCCCATTGACTTTGCGCGGCTGATTGCCGCCTTGCGCCACCACCGCACCCGCCCGGTGGCCGTGCGCAGCGGCAGTGCTGCCCAAATGCAAGCGGCCCATGAAGCCGGCCTGGTGCCCGCCCCCGATGCCACCATCGCCCGGCCCAAGGAGCGCATTCGCGAGGTGGAGGTGGAGGTCATTCGCGAGGTGCCCATCCCCGTTGAAGTGGTGCGGGAAGTGCCGCTGGAGGTCATTCGCCCCACCATGGTGATCGACAAGCCCCTACGCTCGGGCCAGCAGGTGTACGCCAAAGGGGCCGATTTGGTCGTACTGTCCATGGTCAGCTTTGGGGCGGAGGTGATTGCCGATGGCAGTGTGCATATTTACGCCCCCTTGCGCGGCCGCGCCGTCGCTGGTGCCCGAGGCGATACCGAGGCGCGGATTTACACTACCTGCATGCAGCCACAACTGCTTTCTATTGCCGGCACCTACCGCGCACTAGAAACCGATTTACCCCCGGATGTAGCGGGCAAGCCCGCACAAGCACGCTTGGAGGGGGACAAGCTCATCATTGAGCCCCTGGCCTCTTTGTCCTGATAACTACTGCAAATTTACATTTGCCCCTAGGAACCCTGCTCTATATGGCCAAAATTATTGTGATCACTTCCGGCAAAGGCGGAGTGGGCAAAACCACCACCAGCGCCAGCCTTGCCGCAGGCTTGGCCCTGCGTGGCCATAAAACCGTCGTGATTGACTTTGATGTGGGTCTGCGCAACTTAGACCTCATCATGGGCTGCGAACGGCGCGTGGTGTACGACCTGATCAACGTCATTCAAGGCGAGGCCAACCTGCACCAATCCTTGATCAAAGACAAACAGTGCGACAACCTGTTCATTTTGGCCGCTTCGCAAACCCGCGACAAAGATGCCCTGACCGACGAGGGCGTGAAAAAAGTGCTGGACGATCTTGCCGCCATGGACTTTGCCTACATCCTGTGCGATTCGCCCGCCGGCATTGAAAGCGGCGCTTTGCTGGCCATGCGCTACGCCGATGAGGCCATAGTGACCACCAACCCAGAAGTCTCCTCCGTGCGGGACTCCGATCGCATCTTGGGCATGCTCAGCTCCAAAACAAACAAAGCCAAAGACGGCGGCAGCATCAAAGAGCATTTGCTCATTACGCGCTACAACCCGGCCCGGGTCGAAGAGGGGCAAATGCTCTCGATTAAAGATGTTGAAGACATTTTGCGCATCCCCCTGGTGGGCGTGATCCCCGAATCTGAAATCGTGCTGCAAGCCTCCAACCAAGGCATTCCCGTCATCCACATGCCCGATGCCGATGCCGCCCAAGCCTACCAAGATGTGGTGGCCCGACTGCTGGGCGAAGAGCGCCCGATGCGCTTTACCGAGGCGGTAAAAACCGGATTTTTCAAACGCATTTTTGGCGGGAGGTAAGCAGCCATGTCGATTATTTCCATGCTGCTGGGCGAAAAGAAAAAATCTGCGGCCATTGCCAAAGAGCGCCTGCAAATCATCCTGGCCCGCGAGTGCGTCAATGGCAGCAGCGCCGAACCCGACTATCTGCCCGCACTGCAGCGCGAATTGATGGCCGTGGTCTCCAAATATGTCTCGATCAACCCCGAGGACATCAAAGTCAATTTCGAGCGCCAAGACAATCTGGAAGTGCTCGAAGTCAAGGTCGAGTTGCCAGAAGCCCCCGCCACGGCACGCTAACCACCCACCTGCAGGGGCTAGCGGCAAGGTCCATCGGACGGCGCTGCCAAGCGCAGGCCCAATTGACCTGCGTGGTAGAGCAAGGGCGCAACGCTTTGGTGTTGGCACTGCAGCACTTCGCCCACGATGATGAGGTGGTCGCCCCCGTCATACTGGTAGCGCAGCGCACATTCAAACACGGCCCCGGCCCCCGGGATAATTGGCACCCCCTGGGCATTGGCCTGCCAGCCCACCCCGGCAAAGCGTTGCTCCACTTTGCTGGCAAAACGCCGTGCCAGCGCCTCTTGCTCCAGCGCCAGCACGTGAATAGCGTAGTGCTGGCAGCTTGCAAACACCGGGTACAGCGAGGTCGCACGGCCCAGGCTCCACAACACCAGCGGTGGATTGAGCGATACCGCATTGAAGGAGCTCACCGTCATGCCCACCGGCTGGCCGGCGGCATCCACCGTGGTCACAATCGTGACCCCCGTGGCAAATTGCCCCAAGGCATCGCGCAGTTGATGCTCAGAAAACGGGACAGGGCAATCGGGAAGGGACATGGGCCAAGCTTTCAAGAAAGTGCAGGTGTTCGGATTTTTTTTTGGATAAACCAATAATTATCCAAGGTCTGCACAAACTTAGAATCACCCCTATGCTGCATTACCTGACCATTCCTGTTACCGCCTTTCAACAAAACTGCTCTTTGCTGTGGTGCGACCAGACCCACGAAGCGGCCCTCATTGACCCCGGCGGCGATATCGACACCCTATTGGCCCAGCTCCAGGCGCAGCAGCTCACCCTCACCGCCCTGTGGCTAACCCACGCCCACATCGACCATGCCGGCGGGACGGCGGCCCTGGCCCAACAAGCCAATGTGCCCATCATCGGCCCCCACCGAGGCGACCAGTTCTGGATTGACGGCCTGCCCCAACAAAGCCTGATGTTTGGTTTTCCGCCTGCGGGCACCTTTATCCCCACGCGCTGGCTGGAAGATGGCGACACCGTGCAAGTAGGCCGCGAAACCCTGCACGTGCGCCACACCCCGGGCCACACCCCCGGCCATGTGGTGTTTCATGCCCCGCAAATTCAGCGCTGCTTTGTCGGCGATGTGCTGTTTGCCGGCAGCATTGGCCGCACGGATTTTCCGCAAGGCAACCACCAGCAACTGATCGACAGCATCACCCAGCGCCTGTGGCCTATGGGCAACGACACCATCTTCATCCCCGGCCATGGCCCCGAGAGCAGCTTTGGCCAGGAGCGCCTGACCAACCCCTTTGTCGGCAACACCTGAAAGCCAGCCGCCCCCCAGCAGGGCAAATTTACGGGTTTGGCCCCTTTTGAGCGCCACCAAAGCCCGATAAGCTGCAGTTTTCGTTTGATCCCAAAGGGCAAGAAGCATGTTTTGGCGCCAATGCGGCCACTGGCTGACGGCAGCGGTCATCGTGGTGACCGGCTGGGGGCTAACCTATGGCTTGGTAGAGCAGCAGCGCCAGGCCAACGCCACCCTGGCCCAGGTGCGCTTTACCCAAGAGGTGCGCTCCTCGACCGATGCACTGTCCCAGCGCATTGCGGCCTACACCGAGTTCACGGCCGGACTGCGCGATCTGTTTCTGGTCAATCCCTACCTGCGTTTTGACCAGTTTCAGCAGGTCACATCGATTCACAACGTCGGGGAAAATTACCCGGAAATACGCTCTTTGTCCTTTGTCCGCCGGGTGCCCCAGCAGGCGCTGCCCGCCTATGCCAAGCGCATGCAGGAGCAGGCCTTGCGCACTGGCATGGCCTTGCCAGCCATGCCCAGCGCAGTGCGTGAAGAATACTTCTTGCTAGAGTTCCTCTGGCCGTTGGACAACAACCAAAGCATCTGGGGGCTGGATCTGACCGAGCAACCCAACAACCTCGCCGCCCTGCTGGCTGGGCGGGCCAGCGGCCAGCCGACAATTTCCGCCCCTTTTATCCTGAAGCAAGACAAAGAGCGCTCGGGGTTCATGCTGCGCTTGCCGGTTTTTCTGGAAACCCCCCAGCCCTGGGGCACTGCGCAAGAGCGCGAGTTCCTCGGCTCGGTCGGCTCCGCCGTCGATGTGACAGCAATGCTGGGCAGCCTGGCAGCACAAGGATTTTTCCGGGGTGTGGCCGTGCAGATGCACGATATCGGCCCGCTGCCCCAGAAGCCGGCCACGGCCCCCTTGCTGCTGGGCCAATCCAGCGGTTTTACCTCTGCCCTGCAGATGCGGCACCTGCCACCGCAGGTGCGCATTGTCCAAATTCTTGACCGGCGTTGGCGCTTGGAGTTTTTACCCACCCAACCGCTGCTGTCTGCGGCCGAGCGCATGCAGCCTTGGTGGCTGGGCGCAGGCGGCGGCTTGCTGTCGTTGTTGCTGGGGGGCTTTGTCAGCTGGCTGGTGCGCCGCCATGCGCGGGCCTTGAAGACCAGCGAGGCCAACTTCCAAGCCATCTTTAACCAAGCCACCGTGGGCATCGCGCTGGCCGATACGCAAACTGGGCACTTGCTGCAAACCAACGCCCGCTGTGCCCACATTTTGGGCTACACCGCGCAGGAGCTGGCCACCCGGTCTTTCCAAGAATTGGTCGATCCCCAGGACTTGTCCCAGGCCATGGCCCAGCAGCAGCGTCTGCTCAAAGGGGAAATTCATGAATACCGCATCGAACAACGCATGCGCCACAAGGATGGGCACACCATCTGGGTCGATGTAAACATCTCCCCCATGTGGCCCACCGGCCAGGCCCCCACCTACCATTTGGCCGTGTTGCAAGACATTACCGCCAAGCACCAAATTCAAGAGATGCTGTGCCAGCGTGAGGCCCAGCAACGCAACATCTTGAACCACATGCCGGTGGGCATTCATTGGGTCGAGAAAAACAACGCCATCACCTTCCGCAATGCACGCTTCATTCAAATCAGCGGCTTTGATGCCGCCACCGTCCCGGATCTGCCCACCTGGTGGGCCAGCGCCTACCCCGACCCCGTGCTGCGCGAACAAGTACACGCCCAGTGGGATGCGGCCCTGGCACATGCCCGGGACGGGGATGGTTTGATTCCTCCTGCGGAGTACCACATCACCCGGGCCGACGGCAGCCCCTGCATCTTGGAAATTTCCGGCGTGCTGTTGGGCGATGCCCAGCTGGTCATGACCCAGGACCTGACCCAGCGCAAAGCGGCCGAGGAAAAAATTACCTACTTGGAGTACTACGACCCCCTTACCCAACTGCCCAACCGCCGCCAGCTTTTAATGACCTTGCGGCACACCTTGACCGCCAGCGCCGAAGAAAAAACCTATGGCGCAGTGCTGATGCTGGACATTGACCATTTTAAAACCGTCAATGAAATCAAAGGCCATGAATCGGGCGACACCTTGCTGCAGCAAGTGGCCGAACGTCTGCGCAGTTGCGTGCAAAAAGGCCCCGCCGTCGCCCGCCATGGGGATGATGAGTTTGTGGTGCTGCTAGACCACCTCTCCCCCCTGCCGGGCGAAGCCGTCACCCTGGCCGAGCGCATGGGCCAGCGTATTTTGGAAGTCTTTCGCGCCCCCTTTATCTTAAAAGGCGAGCCTTACCACACCACTGCCAGCGTGGGCATCACCTTGTTCCAAGGAACCCAGCCGCCGGCCGACGAACTGCTCAAACGCGCCGATCTGGCCATGTACCAAGCCAAAACCGCTGGCCGCAATACGCTGCAGTTCTACTCCCCGAATATGCACATGGCCATTCAAGAGCGTGTGCAAATGGAAGCCGAAATGCGCACCAGCCTGGAGCAAGGGCATTTCGAGCTGTTCTTCCAACCGCAGGTGCATGCCCACCAGGTCATCGGTTGCGAGGCGCTCATTCGCTGGCGCCACCCCGAGCGCGGGCTCATCGCCCCCGGCCTGTTCATTCCCCTGGCCGAAGACAGTGGTCAAATTCTGGCCCTGGGGCAGTGGGTGCTGCAAACGGCCTGCGCCCAGCTGGCCGCTTGGGCCAGCAACCCGCACATGGCGCACCTGAGCATCGCCATCAACGTCAGCCCCCGGCAGTTTCACCAGCCCAATTTTGTCGAACAAGTCATTGCTGCCATTACCCAAACCGGGGCCGATCCACGCGCCCTGGAGTTGGAGCTAACCGAAGGTCTGCTGCTGCACGATGTGGAAGACACCATCGAGAAAATGCTGCAACTCAAACGCCACGGCATCGCGTTTTCACTCGATGACTTTGGCACCGGCTACTCTTCGCTCGCTTATTTGAAGCGCTTACCGCTGGACCAGCTAAAGATTGACCAGGGTTTTGTCCGTGATGTCCTTACAGACGCGAACGATGCTGCTATCGCCCGCACCGTGGTGGCCCTGGGCACCAGCCTGGGCCTGCGCGTGATTGCCGAAGGGGTAGAAACCGCCGCCCAACGCGACTTTTTGCAGCACAACGGCTGCACCACCTGGCAAGGCTACTACTTCAGCCGCCCACTGCCCGTGGCCGAGTTTGCCGAGTGGGTGGCGCAATTTGGCAGTGCGCATCGGCCCACCGGCGCCCCCACCCAACACCGCTAGCCAGCGCACGCGCCAGCCGCGTGCGCTTAGCCGTCGAGCTTGGCTTTCAGCAGCGCATTCACCTGGGCCGGATTGGCCTTGCCCTTGCTCGCCTTCATCACCTGCCCGACCAGGGCGTTAAACGCCTTGTCTTTACCGGCTTTGTATTGCTCCACGTTGGCGGGGTTGGCGGCAATCACCTCGTCGATGATTTTCTCCAGCGCGCCGCTGTCGTTCATTTGCTTCAGGCCCTTGGCTTCGATGATCTGGTCGATTGCCTGCAAATCATCGGACAATTTGACGGTGTCTTCGATGAAGTCGCGAATCGTACGAGTACCGTTTGCGTTAGTAGTGATTGAGGGTTGCGTCGTGTTCGCCTCCCACAGCGCCTCAAACACTTGCTTGGCGGCGTTGTTGGAAATGGTGCCGTCCTGAATGCGGCCAATCAGCGCGGCCAGCTGCGCGCTGCTGACTTTGACCGCCTCCATGCCGATCTCTTCTGTATTCAGGCGGCGCGAGATTTCGCCCATCACCCAGTTGCTGGCCAGTTTGGGCTGGCCGCAGGCTTGGGCCGCCTCTTCAAAGTAGGCGGCCATGGCTTGCGACTGGGTCAGCGTGGTCGCGTCGTACTCGGGCAGGCCGTACTGCTGGACAAAGCGCTCGGCCATGGCGCGGGGCAGCTCGGGCATGGCGGCCTTGACCTGCTCAATCCATTCGGGGGCAATGACCAGCGGCGGCAGGTCGGGGTCAGGAAAGTAGCGGTAATCGGCCGCATCTTCCTTGGTGCGCATGGCGCGGGTTTCGCCCGTGTCTGGGTTGAACAGCACCGTGGCCTGCTCGATGGCGTAGCCGTCTTCGAGTTGCTCGATTTGCCAGCGGATTTCGTAATCAATGGCCTGCTGCATGTTGCGAAACGAGTTCAAATTTTTGATCTCGCGGCGCGTGCCCAGCGGCTGGCCCGGCTTGCGCACGCTGACGTTGGCATCGCAGCGAAACGAGCCTTCTTGCATGTTGCCGTCGCAAATGCCGATCCAGGTGACGATTTTGTGCAGCTCTTTGGCGTAGGCCACGGCCTCCAGCGAGGAGCGCATGTCCGGCTCGGTGACAATTTCCAGCAGCGGCGTACCGGCACGGTTCAGGTCAATGCCCGATTCGTTGGGGAACAGGTCGTGGACGGATTTGCCCGCATCTTCTTCCAAGTGGGCGCGCACCAGGCGCACGGTTTTTTTCTCGTCGCCCAAATAAAAGCTGACCTCGCCGCCCTGCACCACGGGGATTTCAAACTGGCTGATCTGGTAGCCCTTGGGCAGGTCGGGGTAGAAATAATTTTTGCGGGCAAAAATGCTGCGCGGGGCCACGTGCGAGCCCAGGGCCAGGCCCAGCTGGATGGCGCATTCGACCGCCTTTTTGTTCATCACCGGCAGCGTGCCGGGCAAGGCCAGGCAGACGGCGCTGGCCTGGGTGTTGGGCTCGGCGCCAAAGGCGGTGCTGGTGCGGCTGAAGATTTTGCTGGCCGTGGCCAGTTGGGCGTGGGTTTCAAAGCCGATGACGACTTCGTAACCGTTGATCAAAGGGGCAGTCATGGTGTGCAATCTTTAAAGGAGCTGCTGGCGCTTGTTTTTCAATGTTTTCAAGTGTTTTTATATTAAAAACAACGAGTATCAAGCGCAAACAGCTATAAATTAAATACTCTTGGGCTCGGCCTGGTGAAAATCGGTGACCTGCTGGAAGCGGTGCGCCACATTCAGCAAGCGGCCCTCTTGCAGGTAGTTGCCAATCAGCTGCAGGCCCACCGGCATCTGGTGGGCCCCCCAACCGACCGGCAGGCTCATGGCCGGCAGCCCGGCCAACGAGGCCGGCAGGGTGAACACATCGGCCAGGTAGCTGGCCAGCGGGTCGGCCTTGTCGCCCAACTGCCAGGCCACGCTGGGGGCCACCGGCCCGGCAATCACGTCGCAATCCTTGAAGGCGGCCTGGAAGTCATTGGCAATCAAACGGCGGATTTTTTGCGCTTGCAGGTAGTAAGCGTCGTAATAGCCTTCAGACAGCACGTAGGCACCAATCATGATGCGCCGTTGCACCTCGTCACCAAACGCTTCGGCACGCGATTTTTTGTACAAATCCTGCAAATCCACGGGGTTGGCCGTGCGGTGGCCGTAGCGCACGCCGTCAAAGCGCGAGAGGTTGGAGCTGGCCTCGGCCGGGCTGATGATGTAGTAGGCCGGCACCGACAGCTGGGTGCGCGGCAGTTGCACCGGCACCAGCGTGGCACCGAGTTTTTCGTATTCTTTCAGCGCTGCGTCGATGGCCGTGCGCACATCGTCGGCCAGGCCGTCGGCAAAGAACTGGGCGGGCACACCAATGCGCAGCCCTTCGATGCTGTCACCCAGCTGGCGGGTGAAGTTCTCGGCCGGCACGTCCAGGCTGGTGGCATCGCGCTCGGCATCGGGGCCGCACATTACCGACAGCAGCAGGGCGCAGTCTTCGGCGCTGTGCGCCATGGGGCCGGCCTGGTCGAGGCTGGAGGCGTAAGCAATCATGCCGTAGCGGCTGGCACGGCCATAGGTGGGTTTGATGCCGGTAATGCCGCAAAAGCTGGCCGGCTGGCGGATCGAGCCGCCGGTGTCGGTGCCCGTGGCCGCCGCCACCATGCGGGCGGCCACCGCAGCGGCGCTGCCGCCGGACGAGCCACCGGGCACGCGCTGGGTGTCCCAGGGGTTGCGCACCGGGGCGGGTGCGTCCATGCCCACGGGGGCGATGGCGGCGCTTTCGTTGCCGTTGCCCATGGCAAATTCATCGCAGCTCAATTTGCCCAGCGTGACGCAACCGGCCTCGGCCAGGCGGGTCACCACCGTGGCATCAAACGGTGAGCGGTAACCGGCCAGCATGCGGCTGGAGGCGGTGGTGGGAAAGTCGCGGGTGACAAACACATCTTTGTGCCCAATGGGCACGCCCGCCAGGGGGCCGGCTTGGCCAGCGGCCAGGGCGGCATCTTGCGCCTGGGCTTGGGCCAAGGTGATGTCTTCATCCAGCGCCAAAAATGCGCCCAAGGCCTGCTGGGCTTTGGCGCGCTGTAAAAAGTGCTGGGCCACCTCGGTGGCGCTGGTGTGGCGGTTGCGAATCTGCGCGGCCAGGGCCGCAATGCTTAAATGGTGCAAATCTTGGGTGCTCATAAAACTAGCCAGGCGCTTGTTATTCGATGACTTTGGGAACCAGGAACAGGCCTTGCTCGGCCGCCGGGGCGTTGCGCAAATAGGCATCGCGCTGATTGGTCTCGGTGACCACATCGTCCTGCAGGCGCAGCTGCACGTCCTGCAGCACGGCCACGGGGTGGGTCAGCGGCTCGATGCCCGCCGTATCAACGGTTTGCATCTGCGCAACCATGCCGAAAAAATCATTCAACTGGGTGCGCATTTGCTCGCTTTTTTGCGGGGAGAGTTCCAATCGCGCCAGATGGGCAATGCGGTCAATGTCGTGAGGGGTGAGGGCCATAGTGCAATTCAAAATAAAACGGGCGTGCAACGGGACGTAACGTCTGCTGCAGCAATGCCATTGGGCCTGAGCTGTTCACAGGCGATGCGGTATTATCTTGCCTTTGCGCAAAAAGCCCCTTCTTTGTGCGCGCAAATGCGTAAAACCCCTCCCTCTCTCTCTGACTCTCATGACCCGGCGATGGCAAGCCGAAGCGCGTGCCGTGCCGAAAAGGAACTTTCTCAATGTTCGGAGCTTTCCGCCGATATTTCTCCACCGATTTGGCCATTGACCTCGGTACCGCCAACACCTTGATTTACGCCCGCGACAAAGGCGTGGTGCTCAACGAACCCTCGGTCGTGGCCATCCGCCACGAGGGTGGCCCCCACGGCAAAAAAGTGATTCAAGCCGTGGGCCGCGATGCCAAGGCCATGCTGGGCAAGGTGCCCGGCAATATCGAAGCCATTCGCCCCATGAAAGACGGGGTGATTGCCGACTTTGTCATCACGGAGCAGATGATCAAGCAGTTCATCAAAATGGTGCACCCGCGCAACGTCTTGGCCCCCAGCCCGCGCATCATCATCTGTGTGCCCTGCGGTTCCACCCAGGTGGAGCGCCGCGCCATCAAAGATGCCGCTGAGGCCGCAGGGGCCGCAGGGGTCTTTTTGATTGAAGAGCCCATGGCCGCCGGCATTGGCGCCGGGCTGCCGGTGTCCGAAGCCTCGGGCTCGATGGTGGTCGATATTGGCGGCGGCACCACCGAGGTGGGCGTGATCTCGCTGGGCGGCATGGTGTACAAAGGCAGCGTGCGCGTGGGCGGCGACAAATTTGACGAATCCATCATCAGCTACATCCGCCGCAACTACGGCATGCTGATTGGCGAGCCCACGGCCGAGATGATTAAAAAAGAAATTGGTAGCGCCTTCCCCGGTACCGAGGTCAAAGAAATTGAAGTGCGCGGGCGCAACCTGTCTGAAGGCGTGCCGCGCAGCTTCACTATTTCTAGCAACGAAGTGCTCGAAGCCCTGAACGAGCCGCTCAACCAAATCGTCAGCGCGGTCAAAAATGCGCTGGAGCAAACCCCCCCGGAGCTGGGTGCGGACATTGCCGAGCGCGGCATGATGCTGACCGGCGGCGGGGCGCTGCTGCGCGATTTGGACCGCTTGCTGTCCGAGGAAACCGGACTGCCCGTGCTGGTGGCCGAAGACCCCCTGTCCTGCGTGGTGCGCGGCTGTGGCATGGCGCTGGACCACCTCGATCGCCAAGGCGGCATCTTCACCAGCGAACCATGAGCCTGCGCACCCTGGAAAGGGATGCACCCTCGCTGTTTAAAAACCGCCTGCCTGCGCCTACGCAGTTGGCGGTTTTTTGCGCTCTTTCCCTCGCCCTTATGGTGGCTGATGCCCGGCTACAAATCACGGCCCCGTTGCGCCAGGCGCTGGCCACGGTGCTCTACCCGGTGCAATTGGCACTGCTGCAGCCGCTGCGCTGGATCAGCGACAGCGCCGACTACCTGGAAAAGCTGGAAGCGGCCCAAAGGGCTGCCCACGAGGCCGAGGCCAAAATCACCGCCATCAGCCTGCAAGCCCACCAAGCCCAGCTGCTCGCACAAGAAAACCAACAATTGCGCGGCCTGCTCAACCTGCGTGAGCGCTTGCCAGTACCGGCCCAAGCCGCCGAAGTGGTGTACGAATCGCCCGATCGGTATTCCCGCCGCATTATTTTGGACCAGGGCCAAATGGCTGGCATCGTGCCCGGCAGCCCCGTGATGGATGCCGCTGGCGTGCTAGGCCAGGTGGTGCGGGTGCAACCCTTTACCAGCGAAGTGCGCTTGCTGGTGGACCGCGACCAGGCCATCCCGACCGAAGTCAGCCGCACCGGGGTGCGGGGGGTGATGTATGGCCTGGCCTCCAACCTGACCAGCGACACCGTGGAGCTGCGCTACATGCCCAGAGACAGTGATGTGCAGCCTGGCGATGCCTTGGTCACCAGCGGCCTTGATGGCATTTACCCCCCGGGCCTGCCTGTGGCGGTGGTCACGGCGGTCGAGCGCCAAGGTGCCACCGCCTTTTTACGCATTGACAGCCAGCCCCTGGCCAAAATGCAGGGCACCCGCCATGTGCTGGTACTGACCCCGCGCAACAGCGTCTTGGCTGCCGAGCGGCCCATTGCCCAGGAATTGGCCACGCTGAGCCAGTCCAACGCCGATGCCAAGAAAAAAGCCCGCGACGACAAATCCGCCCAGCGCCGGGCCACCCCCGCAGCCCCCCCAGGGCAGGAGAGACAGCCATGATCATGCCGCGTGGCGAGCAGCTTTTGCTCCCAGCCAGCCCTTGGTTTATTGGCCTGAGCTTGTTTTTGGCGCTGGTGGTGAATTTGCTGCCCACCAGCAACTGGATTTGGATGCCAGATCTGTTGCTGCTGGTGCTGGCTTTTTGGGGCATCCACCAGCCCCAGCGCGTGGGCATGGGCGTGGCGTTTTTTCTGGGCTTGCTGATCGATGTCCAGCAAACGGCTTTGCTGGGCCAGCATGCGCTGGTGTATGCGCTGGTGGTGTTTGTCGGGCAAAACAGCAGTCGCCGGTTGCTGTGGTTTTCCGGCTGGAAGCAAGCCTTGCAAATGCTGCCCGTATTTTTTGGGGCCCATTTGCTGCAAGTGCTGATTCGCCTGGCCGCTGGCGGAATCTTTCCGGGTTTTGGCCTGGCCTGGGCACCGGTGCTCGAAAGCTTGCTGTGGCCTGTGGCCGTGGCGGTTTTGCTCGCCCCCCAGCGCCGCGCCCCCGTGCACGACAATGAACGGCCTTTGTAAGCTGCGCACAGGACGCGAAGGGATGGGAGCGCCGCCATGGCCAGTCGTTTAAATTTTCGCAGCCTCTACACCCAAGCCGAAACACAAAGCTTTCGCCTGCGGGTGTTGGTGCTGGGGCTGGTCGTCTTGCTGCTGTTTGCGCTACTGGCCTACCGTTTGTCTGTGCTGCAAGTGCAACGCTACGCGGCTTTTTCCGAGCGGGCCGAGAGCAACCGCACCGCCGTGGTGCCCATCGTGCCCAATCGCGGGCGCATTGTGGATCGCAATGGCATTGTGCTGGCCACCAACTACTCGGCCTACACGCTGGAGATCACCCGCTCCCAGGTCGAAGACCTGGAGGCCACCATCCAGGCCATCTCTGAAATCGTCCCCATCAGCGCCCGCGACCGCCGCCAGTTCAAGCGCTTGATGGCCGATAGCAAAAGCTTCGAATCCATCCCCCTGCGCAGCCGACTGACCGACGAGGAAGTGGCCCGCTTCACCGCCCAGCGCTGGCGCTTTCCCGGGGTGGATGTCAAAGCCCGCTTGTTTCGCACCTACCCCTTGGGGGAAGTGGCCGGCCATGTGGTGGGCTACATCGGCCGCATCAACACCAAAGAGCAGGAGCTGATCGACGAATCCGACGATGCCGCCAACTACCGTGGCACCGAAGTCATCGGCAAACTGGGCATTGAGCAAAGCTACGAAAAACAACTGCACGGCCAAACCGGCTGGGAGCAACTAGAGACCACCGCCGGCGGCTTTGCCGTGCGCCGCCTGAACAGCCGCGATGCCATACCGGGCGACACCTTGGTGCTGAGCCTGGACGTGGGCCTGCAAAAGCTGGTTGAGGACCTGTTTGGCGAGCGCCGGGGGGCCTTGGTCGCCATCGACCCGCGCAATGGCGAAGTGCTGGCCATGGTGAGCAAGCCGGGCTACGACATCAACTTGTTCATTGGCGGCATTGACCAGGAAAACTGGGACCTGCTCAACACCTCCATCGACCGCCCCTTGCTCAACCGGGCCCTGCGGGGCACCTACCCGCCCGGCTCCACCTACAAACCCTTCATGGGCTTGGCGGGGCTGGAATCGGGCAAGCGCAAGATCGACACCACCATCCAAGACAACGGCAGCTGGACCTTTGGTGGCCACACCTTCCGCTCGGGCCACCCCAATGGGCCGACCAATTTGCGCCGCTCCATCATCAAATCGTCCAACGTGTACTACTACATGCTGGCCAACGACATGGGCGTGGACTTGATCCACGACTACCTCTCGCCCATGGGCTTTGGGCGGCCCACCGGCATTGACCTGGAGGGCGAATCCCCCGGCGTGCTGCCCAGCATGCAGTGGAAGCGCAACACCTACAAACGCCCGGAACAAAAACGCTGGTACGCCGGGGAGACCATTTCCCTGGGCATTGGCCAGGGCTACAACCACTTCACCATGCTGCAACTGGCCCACGCCACGGCCATGCTGGCCAACCGGGGCGTGCAACACCAGCCGCATTTGGGCCTGGGGCGCATTGATGCCGTCACGCGGCAATACCACGCCTTGCCGCAGCCGCCGGGCCTGTCCCTAGGCTACAAGCCCGAAAACATCGAGGCCGTGCGTGAAGCCACCCAAGCCGTCACGGTAGAAGGCACCGCACGGGGCATTTTTGCCGGCGCACCGTACACCTCGGCAGGCAAAACCGGCACCGCCCAGGCCGTGACCATCGGCCAAAAAGAGCGCTACAACGCCGCCAAACTGGCCGAGCGCCAGCGCGACCATTCGCTGTACATCGCCTATGCCCCCGCAGACCAGCCCGAAATCGCCCTGGCCGTGATTGTGGAAAACGCGGGTTTCGGGGCCACCGCCGCCACCCCCATCGCCCGGCGCGTGTTCGATTACTGGCTGCTGGGCCACTACCCCAGCGAGCAAGACTTGGCCGCCAGCCGCCAAGGCCTGGCCCGCACCCCCATCGGCACCCCACGCCGCGCCGCCGACATGCTCAACCACTACGAGCGCGTCAGCGTTCCGGGCCTGTCACCGCGCGCCATCCCCTGGGTGCCCCCTGCGGCTGCGGCCAAGGCACCGCCAGCCCCTGCCCCCGAAGAGGTCGCCCAAGATAGCGCTGGTGGCGCTGCCGAGGACTAAGAACGTGTTCACGTTCTAATGGGGGGCCACCGCCGCGCGCCCCCTGGGCTTGGCGGCCTGGGGCGCACTGGCAGGCGCACTCCCCCACTGGCTGACCATCAAGGCACTAACCAACAACGCCGCCCCCAGCATGGCCTGCGCGTGCATGCGCTCACCAATCCACCACCAGGCGGTGATGGCGGCAAACACCGGCTCCAGCCCATAAATAATGGCGCTGCGCGTGGCATCCACCCGCTGCTGGCCCCAGGCTTGCAGCACCACCACGCCCACGCTGGCGACCACCGCCAAATACCCCAGCGAGAGCCAGCTGCCCCAGGGCAAACTGCGGGCCACGCTGAGCAAAGGCTGTGCTTCCATCCCCAGGGCCACCAGCACACTGCAGGCGCACATGGTCAGCGACACCACGGCCGCCAACCGCGTGGCGCGCAGCGGCTGCTGGCGGTTGCGCAGGGCGCACAGCTCCAGCGTCAAAATAAACAAGGCAAAAAACACGGCGCTGGACAGGGTCAGCGTATCGCCCCAGCTCCAGGCGCTGTCCTCAAAAAACATCAGCTGCAAACCGCCCAACGCCAAGGCACAGGCCAGCGCAATCGCCCAGCCCATCGGGCGGCGCAACACCACCCAGGCCAGCAGCGGCACGATCAACACATTCAAGCCGGTAATAAACGCATTGCGGTTGCTGCTGATCAGCGCCAAGCCCTCGGTCTGCAACCAAAAGGCGATGAAATTAAGCAGTCCCAGCACCAGCCCCCAGCGCCACTCCGCCCCCCGCAGCCGCACAAACAGCGGCAGCAACGCCACGCTGGCCAAGCCAAAACGCAGGGCCAAAATGTGCAACGCCGGCACATCGTTGGCCAGCAATTTCATGGCTGGAAAGGTTGTCCCCCACACCAAGGTCACGCTCAGCAAAGCCAGCACCCCGGCGTAGCGAAAAGTGGCAGTAGAAGTCATACAAGTGGCCAAAATCATCATAAACAATAGCTTGTACCGCTTATTAAATGTCATTTTTTATACAAAACTCAAATAAAACGACTATATACAAGCGGTACCAGCTATTTAAATTGCATCCATCCCCGTTTTCACAATCAGGCCACCGACCACCACAATAAAGATCACCCGCACAAACCCCGTGCCATGGCGCAGGGCCAGCCAACTGCCCAGCACACTGCCCAGCACATTGGCCAGCGCCAAGGGCACGGCAAAGTGCCACCAAATATGGCCCTTGGCGGCAAACAGCAGCAGGGCGGCAATATTGGTCGATAAATTGAGCAACTTGGCACTCACCGAGGCATTGAGAAAGTCATACCCCAAGGTGCGCACCAACAGAAAAACAAAAAAGCTGCCCGTACCCGGCCCAAAAAAGCCATCGTAAAACCCAATCACCGCCCCAATGGCCGCCGTGCGCCACTGCTCTTGGCGGCCCTGAAACAGCGGCGCATGGGTGCGCCCCAGCTCTTTTTTGGCCAGGGTATAGACCAGCAAAACCAGCAAAATCAGCGGCAGCAACTTGCGCAGAAAGCTCGGGTCAATCAGCGTCACGCTCCAGGCCCCGGCAAAAGCCCCGGCAAAGGCCGCCGCAATGCCCGGCCACAGCGCCGACCAGCGCACCGCAACGCGGCGGCTGTACTGCCACGAGGCCACCGCCGTGCCCCAAATGGCGGCACTTTTATTCGTGCCAAACAACGTCGCTGGTGCCGCCCCCGGAAAAACCGCAAACAACGCCGGCAGCAAAATCAGCCCGCCGCCGCCCACGATGGCATCGACCATGCCCGCCAGGGCCGAGGCCAGGGTAACAACTATCCACTCCATCACGCACCAAAAAGAAAAGCGCCGGATAAACCGGCGCTATGGAAAAAATCTACACCTCATGACGGGCGCTTGGATAAAAATTTCTAGTTATGGATCGAGTTGTCTCCTCGGGCCCTCCACGCGCTGTTGTCTCGCAGCGCTAGAAGTGCCGCCAATGTAACCGCAGACAAGTCTTCTATAAGACAGAGTTTTCCCTAGGGTGCAATCGTCAGTAACGATGCCCCGGATCGCCAGCCAGCCAACGGCCAGGTCAGCCCCGCAACAATTTGTGCTAAAACCACCCCCCTAATGACCGACCCCACCCCCCGCCTTGAGCCCCAAACACACGCCGCAGGCCAGCATATTGTGCTGCTGGGCCGCTGGGGGGCCGCCGAATTGGGCCAGCGCGGTCAATGGCAACGCCTGCAGCGCCAGCTGGCCGGGCATGGCACGGCGGCCGTGTGGGATTTGACGCAGCTGGCCTGGCTGGACCACCTCGGGGCCCAGTTGCTGTGGCAGCACTGGCAGGGCCAGTGGCCCGCGCAATTGCACACCCACCCCAGCCAACGCGCCATGCTCGAGCGCGTGGCCCGCTTTGCCAGCGCCACCCCCCCGGCGCAGCGCCCGTATTACTTTGGCCGTTCGATTGAGCATTTGGGCACCTTGGTGCTGGCCGCCTTGGGCCATGGCCGCGACATCTTGCTGCTGATCGGGGGCTTGTGGCTGGATGCCCTGCGCCTGTTGCGGGCCCCCCACAAGGGGCCGTGGCGTGATTTTTCTGGCCACCTGTTCAACATGGGGGCCACGGCCCTGCCAATTACCGCCTTGGTTGGTTTTTTGATTGGCGTGGTGCTGGCCTATTTGATGGCGCTGCAGCTGCGCCAGTTTGGGGCCGAAGCCTTTATCGTAAATATTTTGGGCATCTCGCTGATTCGGGAGCTGGGGCCCCTGCTGGCCGCCATCTTGGTGGCCGGGCGCTCGGGCTCGGCCATCACGGCGCAAATTGGCGTGATGCGCGTCACCGAAGAGCTGGATGCCATGCAAGTCATGGGCATTTCGCACGGCTACCGCTTGGTGCTGCCCCGGGCCATGGCCCTGGCACTGGCCATGCCCCTGGTTAGTTTGTGGACCACGCTGGCGACCTTGCTTGGCGGCATTGTGGCGGCCGACCTGACCATGGGCATCTCCCCAGCCTACTTCTGGCAAGCCCTGCCCAGCGCCGTAGAGGTCAGCAACCTGTGGCTGGCCAGCACCAAGGCCATGGTGTTTGGGGTGTGGATTGCGCTGATTGGCTGCCACTGGGGCCTGCGCGTGCAGCCCAACACGCAAAGCCTAGGAGCGGGCACGACCGCCTCGGTGGTCAGCTCAATCACCATGGTGATCATCGTCGATGCGATTTTTGCCGTGGCCTTCAAGGATGTGGGGTTCTAAGCATGACCAGCCCGTCCGACGTGATGATCGACATCGACCAGCTGTGGAGCATTTTTGGCCAAGGCGAGCAGGCCTTTGCCGTCCACCAAGATTTAAACCTGCAGGTACACCGGGGCGAAATGCTGTCCATCGTTGGCGGCTCGGGCACTGGCAAAACCGTGCTGCTGCGGCAAATTTTGGGGCTGCTGCAACCGGGCAAAGGCCGGGTCACCACCTTGGGCCGCCCCGCCGCCGAGTTGTGCCGCGCCGGGGCCTCGGCCCGCGTGGGCATGTTGTTTCAGCACGGGGCGCTGTACTCGGCGTTCAGCGTCCTGGACAACATCGCCTTTGCCCTGCGCGAGCAAGGCGGCCTGCCCGACGCCGTGGTGCGCCAGGCGGCCATGATCAAGCTGCAAATGGTGGGCCTCAAGCCCGAGCACGCCAGCCGCAACCCGGCCGATCTGTCCGGCGGCATGATCAAGCGCGTGGCGCTGGCGCGGGCGCTGATCATGGACCCGCCACTGCTGCTGCTGGATGAACCCACCGCCGGCCTGGACCCCACCAGCTCGGACGAATTTTGCGCACTGCTGCGCCAACTGCAGGCTGATTTGGGCCTGACCGTGGTCATGGTCACCCACGATCTGGACACCCTGTTTGCCCTGTCCAGCCGCGTGGCCGTGCTGGCCGAAAAGCGCGTGCTGGTCAGCGGCACGGCGCAGGAAGTGGCGCAGTTTGAGCACCCCTTTACCACCACCTTCTTCCA
The DNA here is from genome assembly GCF_042654745.1 of Comamonas denitrificans. NCBI lineage: Bacteria > Pseudomonadati > Pseudomonadota > Betaproteobacteria > Burkholderiales > Comamonadaceae > Comamonas > Comamonas denitrificans. The sequence continues at coordinate 58,545 of NZ_JBHSEY010000056.1, read as the reverse complement.
GGGCGAGCGGGGCCGCCGGGCCATGGCCCCAGCGCCCAGCGCCACCCCCCTTGCCGCCCCGGCATCCGCCTAACAAAGGAGCAACTGCCCCATGGAAAACAAATCCCACGCCATGGCCGCCGGCATCTTCATGCTGGTGCTGGCCAGCATGCTGGTTGGCCTGGCCCTGTGGCTCACGCGTGACCAGCGCCAGTACACCAGCTACGAGCTGTCCACCACCGATGCCATCAGCGGCCTGCAGCCCCAGGCCACCGTGCGCTACAAGGGCGTGGCCGTGGGCAAAGTCACCCACATTGGCTTTGACCACGAACGCAATGGCCACCTGCTCATTCGCATCGCGGTTGATAGCCAAGCCCCCGTCCAGCCCGGCTACACCTACGCCCAACTGGGCTACCAAGGGGTCACCGGCATTGCCCATGTGCAGCTGGACGACGAGCCCGGCCCCTCGCCCATCCAGCCCACCGGCCCCAGCGGACTGCCGCGCCTGCCCATGAAGTCGTCACCGCTGAACGTGCTGGCCGACCAGGGCATGATGATTTTGAGCCGTGCCGACGAAGCCGCCGAACGCATCAATCGCCTGCTGGGCGATGCCAACCAAGAGCGCTTTAGCCTGCTGCTGGACAACCTCAACCACACCAACCGCACGCTGCAACAGCTGGGCGAGCGCGTCGATCCGATCTTGCAAGAGCTGCCCGCCTTGGTGCAGGACAGCCGCAGCGGCATCCGCACCTTGGCCAGCACCGGAGAAAAATTTGGCCAACTGGCCGACCGGCTGCAAGCCCCCGATGGGGTGCTGCAGCACCTGCAAACCGGCAGCCAATCGCTGGTGCAATCGGCCCAGCGCTTTGAGCGCTACACCCTGCCAGGCATCCAACGCGCCAGCAGCGATTTGGGCCTGGCCTCGCGCCAAATGGGCCACACCATGGCCAATATTGATGCCAACCCGCAGTCCCTGATCTACGGCAACGGCACCGTGCGCCCCGGCCCGGGCGAGCCCGGTTTTGCCCCCCCAGCGCCCGCCACCCCTTAACCTTGCGAGATTGCCATGCTGCTGCGCCTATCCCCCCTGGTTTTGACGGTTTTGCTGACCGCCTGCCAAAGCCTGCCCACACCGCCGCAAGAGCCCGAACGCTTTGATTTGGGCCTGGCCACCTGGGCCGAAATGCCCGCCGCGCTCCCCCCTGCCGTGGTACTGGCCGATATCCAGGCCCCCTGGCAGGCCGAGGGCAGCACCACCGCCATGCACTACCGCCTGGCCTACGCCCAACCCCACCACCGGCACGCTTACAGCCAAGCCCACTGGAGCCTGCCGCCCGAGCTGCTGGTGCAAGAGCGCCTGCGCCAATGGCTCAGCCAAGGCCAGCGCGTGGTGCTCAGCGCCGAAGGCGGGCGCATCCCGCCCAGCGTGGCCGGGCAAGCGCCCCCCGTGCTGCTGCTGGCGCTGGAGCAGTTTGAGCAGGTGTTTGACCAGCCCGCACACAGCAGCGCCAACATTCGCCTGCGGGCCACCTTGATGGGCTACCAAGCGGCCGGTGAAGTGCTGCTGGGCCAACAGCTGTTTACCGCCACCCTCCCCGCCCCCAGCGCCAATGCGGCCGGCGGTGCGGCCGCCCTGAGCCAGGCCACCGATGCCGTGGGCCAGCAACTGATCCAATGGCTGCAAACCACCGCCACCGCCCGTTAAGCTTGTTTTTTTCATCCACTTTCTCCAAAGAGAGACCCCTTTATGGCCACCTTGCAATGGGACGACAAACTGCAGCTGGACTTGCCAGAGCTGGACACCGTCCACCGTGAATTTGTCGATTTACTCACCCACGCCGAAAGCGCCGACGATGCCGCCTTGCTGGCGCTGTGGCACACCATCGTCAGCCACACCGAGGAGCACTTCGCCATGGAAAACCGCTGGATGCTGGCCACCGGTTTTGCCCCGGACAACTGCCACTTTCACCAACACCAAGCGGTGCTGGACATCCTGCGCGACGGCGCGGCCAAAGGGGCGCAAGGCGATCTGGCCGCCATCCGGGCGATGATTCCCGACTTGGCCCACTGGTTCAGCTACCACGCCAAAACCATGGATGCCGCCTTGGTTTACCACCTGCAAAGCACCGGGTTTGACATCCATGCCCAGCCCGTGGCGGCCGCGCCCACCCCAGCAGCGGCCAGCACAGGCTGCGGTTGCCACTAAAAAAAAGAGCCCAGGAGACATGCGATGGGACAGTGGATTGACCTGCAGGCCGCCGATGGCACCCCCTTTTCGGCCTGGGCCGCCCACCCGCCGGGCGCTGTGCGTGGCGCGGTCATCGTGGGGCAAGAAATTTTTGGCGTAAACAGCCACATCCGGGCCGTCACCGACCGCATGGCCACCCGGGGATTTTTGGCCATCGCGCCTGATTTATTCGCCCGCTTTACCCCGCGCCTGGATCTGGGCTACAGCGAGGCCGACGTGGCCCAAGGCCGCCGGTACAAAGCCCAGGCCGAAGCCATGCCCGATGCCATCTTGCAACAGGTGCAAGCCAGCGCCCAATGGGCCTTGGCCCAGGCCCCGTGCAAAGTGGGCATGGTCGGCTTTTGCTGGGGCGGCCTGGTCACGTGGCGGGCCGCTGCCCAGGTGCCCGAGCTGTCGGCGGCCGTCACCTACTACGGCGGCGGCATGACCAGCCAGCGCGAACGCACGCGCCGCCCCCGCTGCCCGGTGCAAGCGCACTTTGGCCGGCGCGACACCATCATCCCCCTGCAAGAAGTGCTGGCCTTTGCCCACGCCACACAAGCCCAAGCGGCCCACCAGCCGCCCGTGCAAACGCATATCTATGAGGCCGAGCACGGCTTTAACTGCGACCTGCGCGCCAGCTACGACCACGACAGCGCCATCCAGGCCAAAGACCGCACCTTGCTATTCTTTGACCAGCACCTTGCGCTTCCCCTGCCTTGAATTTGGGCATAAAACCGCTTTAAACACACTATTTTCAAGCGGTTAAAGCTATCTATTTACAAAGGTAAAATCGCGGCCCTGTTTGCCTTTTATTCGATGAAGTGAGTGCTATGTCCACCGTGACCCCTGTTCAGACCATTCCCCCCATGAAGCTCTCGGGCCTGGAGCCGGTGTTTATCGGTGAGAACTCTTTGTTTGTGAACGTGGGCGAGCGCACCAACGTCACCGGCTCCAAGGCCTTCGCGCGGATGATTCTGAACGAGCAGTACGAAGAAGCCCTGTCCGTGGCGCGCCAGCAGGTGGAAAACGGCGCCCAGGTGATCGACGTGAACATGGACGAGGCCATGCTCGACAGCAAGGCCGCCATGGTGCGCTTTTTGAACCTGATCGGCTCGGAGCCGGACATCGCCAAAGTGCCGGTGATGGTCGATAGCTCCAAGTGGGAAGTGATCGAAGCGGGCCTGCGCTGCCTGCAGGGCAAGGGCATTGTCAATTCCATCTCGATGAAAGAAGGGGTGGACAAATTCAAGCACGAGGCGCGGCTCATCAAACGCTACGGCGCGGCCGCCGTGGTCATGGCCTTTGACGAAAAAGGCCAGGCCGACACCTTTGAGCGCAAGATCGAAATCTGCGAACGCGCCTACCGCATCCTGGTCGATGAGGTGGGGTTTCCGCCCGAAGACATCATCTTCGACCCCAACATCTTCGCCATTGCCACCGGCATCGAAGAGCACGCCAACTACGCCGTCGATTTCATCAACGCCGTGCGCTGGATCAAGGCCAACCTGCCGGGGGCCAAAATCAGCGGCGGGGTCTCCAACGTGAGCTTTAGCTTTCGGGGCAACGAACCGGTGCGCGAAGCGATTCACACCGTCTTTCTGTACCACGCCATCCAGGCCGGGATGGACATGGGCATCGTCAATGCCGGCATGGTCGGGGTGTACGACGACCTGGACCCCGAGCTGCGCGAGCGCGTGGAAGACGTGGTCTTGAACCGGCGCGACGATGCCGCCGAACGCCTCTTGGAAATTGCCGAAGCCGCCAAAGGCGCGGCCAAGGACGAGAGCAAAAAACTCGAATGGCGCGGCACGCCCGACAACCCCAAAACCGTGGGCGAGCGCCTGTCGCACGCGCTGGTACACGGCATTACCGACTTCATCACCGAAGACACCGAAGAGGCCTACCAGCAACTCGTGGTGCAACAAGGCGGCCGCCCGCTGCACGTCATCGAAGGGCCGCTGATGGACGGCATGAACATCGTCGGCGACCTGTTTGGCGCGGGCAAAATGTTTTTGCCCCAGGTGGTGAAAAGCGCGCGCGTGATGAAGCAGGCCGTGGCCCACCTCATTCCCTACATCGAGGAAGAAAAGCGCCAGCAAGAGGCGGCGGGCATCGACGTCTCCAGTAAGGGCAAGATCGTGATTGCCACCGTCAAGGGCGACGTACACGACATTGGCAAAAACATCGTCACCGTGGTGCTGCAGTGCAACAACTTTGACGTTATCAACATGGGCGTGATGGTGCCCTGCCACGAAATCCTGGCCAAGGCCAAAGAGGTGAACGCCGACATGGTGGGCCTGTCGGGCCTGATCACCCCCAGCCTGGAAGAAATGCAGTACGTGGCCGGCGAAATGGACAAGGACGAGTACTTCCGCAGCCGCCAGACCCCACTCCTGATCGGCGGGGCCACCTGCTCGCGCGTGCACACCGCCGTGAAAATCGCCCCGCAATACAACGGCCCGGTCATCTACGTGCCCGATGCCTCGCGCAGCGTGGGCGTGGCGCAAAACCTGCTGGGCGAGAACCGCGCCGCCTACCTGGCCGAAGTGGCCGCCGATTACGAACACGTGCGCCAACTGCACGCCAAGCGCAAAAAGCAACCCCTGTGGCCCCTGGCCAAAGCCCGCGCCAATCTGCCGCAGCTGGACTTTGCCAACCCGCCCCCCGTGGCCCCCCGCGCCCTGGGGCGGCGCGTGTTCAAAAACTTCGACCTGGCCGAAATCGCCCAGTTCATCGACTGGGGCCCCTTCTTTCAGACCTGGGATTTGGCCGGCCCCTACCCCGCCATCCTGGACGATGAAATCGTCGGCACAGAAGCCCGCAAAGTCTTGGCCGACGGGCAGGCCATGCTGAAAAAAATCGTTGAAGGCCGCTGGCTGCAAGCCAACGGTGTGCTGGGCCTGTACCCGGCCAACCGCGTGGGCGACGACATCGAGTTCTACACCGACGAAAGCCGCAGCCAGGTGCTGATGACCTGGTACGGCCTGCGCCAGCAAACCGAAAAACAGGTGGATGCCGAAGGCCAGTTGCGCCCCAGCCGCTGCCTGGCCGACTTTGTCGCCCCCAAGGACAGCGGCATTGCCGACTACGCCGGCCTGTTTGCCGTCACCGCCGGGATTGGCAGCGAGAAAAAAGAAAAAGAATTTCTCGACGCGCTGGACGACTACAGCAGCATCATGTTCAAAAGCTTGGCCGATCGCCTGGCCGAAGCCTTTGCCGAATGCCTGCACCAGCGCGTGCGCAAAGATTTGTGGGGCTATGCCGCCGATGAAGCCCTGGACAACGAGGCCCTCATCAAAGAGCAATACCAAGGCATCCGCCCCGCCCCCGGCTACCCGGCCTGCCCCGACCACACGCCCAAGATCGACCTGTTCAAAGCCCTGCGCACCGACGAAATCGGCATGCAGCTGACCGAGAGCCTGGCCATGCACCCGGCCTCCAGCGTCAGCGGCTTTTACCTGGCCCACCCGCAGGCCAGCTACTTCAGCGTGGGCACGATTGGCGACGATCAGGTGCAAGACATGGCCCAGCGCCGGGGCATGGACGTGGAAGAACTGCGCCGCCGCCTGGCCCCAAATCTGGGGTGATGGGCGAGGTTTGCTCTGGTTTTAAAAGCTGTTTGCGCTGATTAAATCAAGGTTTCATGCATTTTTATGCATGAAACCTTTTATCTGCGTGCGCAAACAGCTCATCTATTAAAACGTCCACTCGTAGCCCACGGTCAGCGGCGCGTGGTCAGAAAACTTTTCCCCCTTGTAGATGCTGCTGCTGCGCGCCAAAGCGGCCAGCGCCGGGGTGGCCAGGTGGTAATCAATGCGCCAGCCCACGTTGTTGGCATAGGCCTGGCCCCGGTTGCTCCACCAGGTGTAGCCTGCGTCGGTGGCCTCCGGCTCGAGCTGGCGGTACACATCGCGCAAGCCGCCACGGGCCGGATCGTCGCTGAGCAGCTGGTCCATCCAGGCGCGCTCTTCGGGGGTAAAACCGCTGTTTTTTTGGTTGCTGCGCCAGTTTTTAATGTCTTTTTGCGTGTGCGCGATATTGATGTCGCCGCACAAAATAAAGTCCCGCTCCTCTTTCAGCGCCATCAGGTGGGCATGCATGGCATCCAGAAAGCGAAACTTGGCCGCTTGCCGCTCTTCCCCCGAAGAGCCACTGGGAAAGTAACTGCTGATGATGGAGCGCTTGCGCTGCGGCGTGTCAAAGCGGGCTTCGATGTAGCGGCCCTCGGCATCAAACTCGGGGTTGCCAAAGCCAACAATTACGTCACTGGGCGCGTGGCGGCTGTAGATGCCCACGCCGGAATAGCCCTTTTTTTCGGCGCAGTGAAACCAGCCCGGCAGCCCGGCCAGGGTCTCAAAGCGCCCAGCAATGTCGGTCGGCTGGGCTTTTAACTCTTGCACACAAATACAATCGGGCCGCATGGTGGCCAGCCAAGCCTCCAGCCCCTTGGTGGTTGCAGAGCGGATGCCGTTCAAATTCAGGCTGGTCAGTTGAAACAGGGAAGAAGTAGTCGTCATGTCGAATCAAGAAGTCACGCAGCCGGTAGATGCTGCAGGTTTGGCCCAAGCGTTTGTGGCCTTTGCGGTGGAAGCGGGCGTGTTGCGCTTTGGTGAATTCAAAACCAAAGCCGGGCGCATGAGTCCCTACTTTTTTAACGCCGGTCTGTTTGATGACGGTGCCAAGCTGGCCCGCCTGGCCCAATTTTATGCACAGGCCATTGTGGCCAGCGGCATCGAGTTTGACATGGTATTTGGCCCCGCCTACAAAGGCATTCCGCTGGCCGCCACGGTGGCCGTGGAGCTGGCCCGCATGGGCAAGAACGTGCCCTTTGCCTACAACCGCAAAGAAGCCAAAGACCACGGCGAAGGCGGCACCTTGGTTGGGGCCCCGCTGCAGGGCCGCGTGCTCATCATCGACGACGTGATGAGCGCTGGCACCGCAGCACGCGAATCGATTGCCCTCATCCAGGCCGCCGGGGCCACCCCGCATGCGGTGGCCATTGCCTTGGACCGCCAGGAAATGGCCACCGAAAACGGCCAGGACGTTGCGCACAGCGCCGTGCAATACGTGCGCCAGCAACTGGGGCTGCAGGTTTGCGCTATTGCTACACTGGCCGACTTACTGGCCTACTTGGGCCAACAAGCCGATGGCGAAGCCACCATGGCCGAGCACTACCAGCGCGTCACCGCGTACCGCCAGCGGTATGGGGTCGCCGGGTAAGCGCGCCAGCAAATACACCACAACAACACCAAGGGCTGCACAGCGCAGGGGACACAGGCGGAACCAGGATATGCGTCATTATTTTTCAGGAGGGGTCGCCGCAGGGCTGGTGCTGGTGTGCGCCAGCGTGTGGGCACAAAGTTCTGCGGTGTACTCCTGCGTGGATGATCGGGGCCGCCGCCTGGTGTCCGATCGCCCCATCCCGGAATGCCTGGACCGTGAGCAGCGCGTGCTGGGCCCCAGCGGCGTAGAGCGCCAGCCGCTTCCCCCTGTTTTAACCAAAAGCGAGCGCGAGCAAGCCGCCCGCGAGCGCGAACACCAACAGCGCGAGCGCGAGCGCATCGCCGAGCAACGGCGCTTAAACCAGGCGCTCTTGCTGCGCTACCCCGATCGCAATGCCCATGAGGCCGCGCGCCTGCAGCAAGCGCAGCAACTCGACGAGGTGCAGGCCATGGCCCGGGCACGGCTGGCCAGCTTGGATGAGCTGTACCTGCAAGCACAAAAAGATTTGGCCACGCAGGGCAGCAACCCCACACCAGAAGCCCAAAGGGCCGTGAAAGCCGCCCAAATGGCCGTGGCAGCACAAAAACAGTCCATCGAGACCAATGAGCTCAACCGCCAGCGCACCATGCTGCGCTTTGACGATGAAGGGCGGCTGCTAGAAAAACTCTGGGCCGGGGAGCAGCCCTAGCTTTTTTATTGCAGCGTGCAGGCATTGCGCTGGCGCAGCGTTGCCCACGCAATGCCATTCAAACCGGGATTGGCGCTGCTGGGCCAGTCGGCTTGCTCCAGCAAGGCACCATACCCCACCGCCCGCATCGCCGTTTCGGCCAACAGGGCGTTGGAGTGTTCGGGGGCTTGGCCCGGCCCGTCGGCCTGGGGAGCTTGGGCAAAGATCGGCAACACCGGCGCATGCTGGGCATGGGTCACCGGGTTGGCCCAGACCAGCATGGGCACCTCCAGGCTGCTCAAACCGGCCCCGTGGCGGTAATCATCGGCACAGGGCGGCAGCAGCACGCCGTGGTCACTGGTGTACAGCAGCAAGGCGCTGCGGTGGGGACTGCTGGCCTGCTCCAACAGCCCAATCCACTGCGCCAGCAAATGGCTGCTGTAGTGGGTGTTGTTGTCGTAGGCATCGGCCACGGCGCGGTAGCTGGACGGTGTGCGCTCTTGCAGCTGGGGGTGGCTGCCATAGGTGTGCAGCACGATCAGCTTGCGCGGGGCCGGATCGGCCAAGGCCGTGCGCAGGCTGCGCGTCAGCACCTCATCAAAGTCGCCATTGCCCACTTTTTGATACACCGCACTGGCACGGCGCAAGGCGTAGCTGAAAAAGTCTTCGTGCAAGCTGAAAAAGCGCGAATTGCTGAACGCAAAGGTTTTATAGCCAGCATGCTGGGCCAGATCGAGAAACGATGGTGCGCGGCGGGCGGTACTGTCCAGGGCCGACATGCCGGTCAGCATGTAGGGCAGCGCGGCCGCCGTATTCCACCCCTGGGCCAGCACGGTGGTGGCGGCGATGCCGGGCACGCTGGCCAGCGGGGCATTGGTAGGGGCCCCCTGGTACCCCAACAACGACCAGCGGTGGGCAGTAGCGCTTTCGCCCAGCACCACCACGATGGTATCGACTTGGCTGCTGGTATTGGGGGCGCTGCTGGGCAGCAGGGGCGGCAAAAACAGCCCGGCCGCAATCTCTTGCTGGCGCATGGCGGCCCGCACCACATGCAGGGGATACAGGCTTTTGGCCTTGCGCATAAAGGTATTGGCATTGAGCTGCTGAATCAGCGCATACACCAGCACCAACGCCCAAAACAGCCCGGCCCCCTGCCACACCCTGCGCAGCAGCAAGGAGGTGCCGCGCAGCGCTGGCAGGGTGCGCCACAGCGTGCGCCCGGCCCAGGCACAGGCCAGCAGCCACAGGGCCAGCGTGGCCCAGGCCCGGCCGGGCACCGTGGGCACAAACTCTAGGGATTCTGTCGGCGTGGTGCGCAGCAAGGTGGCCAAGAAAAACTCATCCACCAAAGCGCCAAAAAAACTGGCATGCACAATGTTGGCGCAGCCCAAGAGCGCCAGCCCCCCCAGCACCAGCGGCAGCAGCGGGCGCACCAACAGCACGGGCGCAAAACACCAGGCCGCCAACAGCAGGTGGCCCAGGGCCGAGGCAGACAGGCCCGGCAGCAAAGTGGGCGTAAAAAACAACAGCCAAGCGGCAATGACCCGCCAAGTTTGAGTATGGATAGAACGCATATTTTTAAAAAATACGGCTTAACGCCTTATTAAATAAGCGCTAATAGCTATGAATTTTTATATTTATTCGCTGCTACTTATTCGCTTTTATCGCTGCGGGCAATGGTCAGCAGCTTGCGCATCTCGCCGCCGTGGTTGCGGCAGTTAAAGACATACCAGCGCCCAATCAGCCACATGCTGATGGCCACCAGCAGGCCACAGGCGGTAATCGCCCCGTAGGCCGTCAGCCCCCCCCACGAGCCCAGGCTGTACAGCGCCCCCAGCGCCAAAATGGCAATTTGCTCGTTAAAGTTTTGCACCGCAATCGATCGGCCCGCGCCCATCAGGCAATGGCCACGGTGCTGCAGCAAGGCATTCATGGGCACGACCAAATAGCCGCCCAGCCCCCCCAACAAAATCAAAAACGGCACCGCCAGCCACAGCTCGTTGATGAAGTTCATCGCCAGCACCAACAGCCCCATGCCAATGCCCAGCGGAATGGTGCGGGTGGCGTACTGCAAACGCATGCGCATGGCCGCCAAAATGGCCCCGGCCGCGGTGCCCAGGGCCACCACGCCCACCAGGGCAGAGGCCTTGGTCGTGTCATACCCCAGCGCCACGGCGGCCCAGGCCAGCACGATGTAGCGCAAATTGCCCGATACGCCCCAAAACAAGGTGGTGGCCGACAGCGAGATTTGCCCCAGCTTGTCGCCCCACAGGCTGGCGTTGCAGCGCCAAAAATCTTGGAGCAAGCCCCACACCCCCGCACTGCGGCGGCCGCTGCCTGGGTCGGCGCAGGGGCTGCTGGCGTGGTGGCTGCTTTGCCAAAACGGCACCAAGCGGGCGCTGGTGCGCGGAATGCCCAGGTTGAACAAAGCGGCCAGGGCATACACCAGCACCAGCACGGCAATGGCGGCCTGGGGGGCACTGTCCACACCGGGCAGGTGCAGCCCCATGAGCAGGGGCGCAACCACCGGGCCAACCAATTGGCCGCCCAGCAACACCCCCAGGATGATGGAGCTGATCGTCAGCCCCTCAATCCAGCCATTGGCGCGCACCAGTTGCGAGGAGGGCAGCAACTCGGTCAGGATGCCGTACTTGGCCGGGGAATACGCCGCCGCCCCCAGGCCCACGATGGAGTAGGCCAGCAGCGGATGCGCCCCCCACAGCATCAGCAGGCAGCCCAGCACCTTGATGGTGTTGCTGATCAGCATGACCCGCCCTTTGGGCATGGCATCGGCAAACGCCCCGACAAAAGGGGCCAGCACCACGTAAAACAGGGCAAACATGGGCACCAAAGCCGCTTGCTGCCACTCGTGCGCCCCCGCGCTGCGCAGAAGTGCGATCGCGGTAACGAACAAGGCATTGTCGGCCAGCGAGCTGAAAAACTGCGCCGCCATGATGGTATAGAAACCGCGCTTCATGCAATTCAAAATCACTAGGCCAGCGGGGTCGCTGGCCTGTAACAAATAAGACAAGGTTTATATCACGTGCCCCAGTGTCAGAATCGCACGCACGTTGAGAGAACTTGTAATGATGCCCACCCCTGCCCCCGATGATTTTGTAACCACCGCCTTGGCCAGCTTGGCGGCCACCTTGCCAACCGCCCGCCTGTGGGCTGCCGTGGCGCCGCAAGAGCCAGCAGGGCAAGGGGCGGGGGCTGACCACATCGCCACACAATTTGCCCAGCTGCAGGCGGCCGAAGGCTTTATCGCCCCCGATACGGCCAGCGCCACACGCTTGCGCCGCCTGGGCTGGCGCGGCCCCCTGGCCCTGCTGCCCGGGGTGGCCGATGCGCGCGGGCTGGAGGCGTGCTCGCGCCTGGGGCTGTGGCACGGCATTGGCCAGGCCGCGCAAATCGACTGGCTGGCCGCGCACAAAAGCCAGCAGCCCCAGCCCGTGCTGCTGCTGGCCGGGGCGCACGGCATGGCCGCCCACCACCTGCGCAGCCGATACGCCCGGCTGGCCGCCTTGCCGCAGGTGGAAGATGTCACCCTGTGGGCCCAGGCCAGCGATGGCGCGGCGGCCACGGCACTCATAGCGGCCTTGCAGCCCGTGGCCCAAGACTGGATTGGCCTGCGCAGCATCGCCGTGCCGGTGCAGTTACAGGCCGATATGCCTTTGCCCGCTCTGCACAGCTTGGCCCAGCAGGCCGAGCAGCACGGCTGGGATGTGGAATTGATGTGCTGCATGTAAAGCACATATTTGCAGCACATCCCGCTTTACTGATAACGATATTTCAATAAAACATTAAAAATTGGCTTTATTTAAAGCGCTACCAGCTATTATTTTTAAAAAGGAACCCCGCATGTCCCCCGATTTTCTTCCCACCCTGCGCCAGCGTTTTGGCCAGCAATGCTCCACCGCAGCGGCCCTGTGCGAGCAGCATGGCAGCGATGAAGGATCCATCACCGCACCGCCGCCCATGGCGGTGGTCTTTGCCGAAAGTACCCAGGACGTGCAAGATGCCGTGCGCCTGTGCGCCCAGCATGGCGTGCCCATCATTGCCTACGGCGCGGGCACCTCACTGGAAGGGCATTTGCTGGCCGTGCGCGGCGGCATCAGCCTGGATGTGAGCCGCATGAACCAGGTGCTGCAGGTGCATGCCGAGGACATGACGGTCACCGTGCAGCCGGGCATTCGGCGCAAAGCGCTCAATGAAGCCATCAAAGACCTGGGCCTGTTCTTCCCCATCGACCCCGGCGCGGATGCCACCATCGGCGGCATGACCGCCACCCGCGCCAGCGGCACCAACGCCGTGCGCTACGGCACCATGCGCGAGAACGTGCTGGCGCTGCAGGCCGTCACCGCCAGCGGCGACCTCATCCGCACCGGCAACCGCGCCAAGAAAAGCGCCGCCGGTTACGACCTCACGCGCCTGCTGGTCGGCAGCGAAGGCACGCTGGGCATCTTCACCGAAATCACACTGCGCCTGCACCCCCTGCCCGAGGCCGTGCGCGCCGCCACCTGCACCTTTGCCAGCATCGCCGATGCCGTACACACCGTGATTGAAACCATCCAACTGGGCGTGCCCATCGCGCGGGTCGAACTGCTGGATGCCGCCACCGTGGGCATGGTCAATCGCTACAGCCAACTGAGCTTGCGCGAAGCGCCCATGCTGCTGATGGAATTTCACGGCTCCCCAGCGGGCGTGCAGGAACAGGTCGAGCAAGTGCAGGCCATTGCCGCCGAGCACCGGGCGCAAGACTTTGAATGGGCCGAAACGCCTGAAGAGCGCACCCGCTTGTTCACCGCCCGGCACAACGCCTACTTTGCCGGGGTGCAAAGCCGCCCGGGCAGCCGCTGCATCACCACCGATGCCTGCGTGCCTATCTCGCGCCTGGCCGATGCGCTGTTGGAGTCGGTGCAAGACGCGCAAGACAGCGCCATCCCCTTCTTCTTGGTGGGCCACGTGGGCGACGGCAACTTTCACTTTGGCTACCTGATCGACCCCGACGACGCGGCCGAGCGCGACCGTGCCGAGCAGCTCAACCACCGCCTGGTCAGCCGCGCCATCGCCATGGACGGCACCTGCACCGGCGAGCACGGCATAGGCATCCACAAACAAGATTTTTTGCGCGAAGAATGCGGCGACGGCGCCATTGCCATGATGCGGGCCATCAAGACCGCGCTCGATCCGCAGGGCATCCTTAACCCGGGCAAAATCTTTTAGAACGTATTCACGATTTCCGCGCGCAGGGGTGCGGAATGCGGTTCGGGATGGGTTGCAAGGCGCAAACCACAGACATAGCGGTAGCTATGGCGAGGATTTGCAACACCGCAGACCGCCCGAGGCCGCGACTGCACACCCGCGAGGAGGTTGTGAACACGTTCTTAAATCGTTGCCACGGGGTGCTGACGGGCTGGAAACAGCTCCAGCACCCAGCGGAAGGCCCAACCTGCACGTGACCCAACCCACCCGCCCGGCAGGCAGGGTGCTGTGGTATCAATACAAGAGCTGTTCTCGCTGATAAAAAAAAGGGTTTCAGGTGCTTTTGTTCCTGAAACCCTTTTTTTATCAGCGGTTGAAGCTATTGGTGTTGTCGACCCCGGCGCTCTGCATCGTATTGCTGGTCGCGGGCGCGGTACAGCTGGCGGTCCAGTTGCTCGATCTCAGAGCGCAGCCGGTGGCGGCGCTGCTCAAAATCGCGCTGGATGCGGCGGCGTTCGTCGGCGTTTTTCGGGTCGCGCAGCTTGCGCTCCTCGTCCTTGTGGGTCTGGGTCAGTTCGCGCTCTTTGTCGTTGATGCGCTCTTGCAGGCGTTTGACTTCCTGCCGGGTGTCATAGATCGCGCGACCCGCATCAAAGCGGCGGCGAAACTGCGGGTCGATGGCCGCAGGGCACACGCCCTTGTACTGGCCCCCATTGGCACCAAGCGAGAAGGCGTTTTCAACCACGCAATACTGCTGCAGCCCCTGGGCATAGCCTTGCGCGTAGCGGCCCGTGTCGGCAGTCACCTGTGCTTTCGCACAGACGCTGATGCGCTCCTGCAGGTACTGCCGGTCGCGGCCCTTGGCGCCGTCTGCTTGGCCCAGGGCGTACCAGTCGGCATGGGTGCATTCTTCCGCGCTCATGACGGCGCAGCCGTTGAGCAGCAAGCTGCCCAGCAAGGCCAGGCCCACCAACGGCAGGCGCATATGGCGCACGCGGTGGCGCAGGGGGAAGGTGCGGGCGGGGAGGCGGGAGGATAAGAACTTCACGGACGCTCCTGTTTGGACACAGTGGATGGATGGTGGGCCGCGGCCATTTTTATAGTTTGGTGCCCGGTTGAATCACGCGCAACACTTCCGCCCCATAGGCTTCGAGCTTTTTGGTGCCAATGCCGCTGATGCCGTGCAAATCGGCCAGGGTTTGCGGGTTGCGCTGGGCAATGCCCACCAGCGTGGCATCGTTGAAGATGACGTAGGCGGGCAGGTCGTGCGCCTTGGCCACTTCGCTGCGCCAGGCTTTGAGGTTGATAAAGCGCGCCTGCGCATCCGGCCCCAGGTCTTGCGCGGCGACGTTGGCCGGGGTGGCTTTGGGGCGGCGCGTGCGGGTGGCGGCCAGGCTTTCGCGCAGCAGCACCTGCACCTGGCCTTGCAGCACGGCGCGGGAGGCATCGGTGAGCGTGAGCGTGTCAAACACATGGCCGCTGTTTTCGCTGGTCACCTTGTGCAGTCCCAGTGCGCCGGTGGCCAGCAGCTGGCGCATGATGGCTTTGAGCTGCGCCTCGGAGTACTGTGCGCCCACGCCAAAGGTGGAAATGCTCTCGTGCCCGTACTGGCGCACTTTGTCTGAATCTTTGCCGCGCAGCACGTCGATGATGTGGCCCGCGCCAAAGGTCAGGGCGCTTTTTTGGTGTACGCGGTAGATGGTCGAGAGCAGCTTGCGCGCCGCATCCGTGCCATCCCACAGCGCGGGCGGCTGCAGGCAGTTGTCGCAGTTGCCGCACGGGCCGCTGGCTTCGCCAAAGTAGGCCAGCAGGCGCTGGCGGCGGCAGTCGGTGGCCTCGGCCAGAGCGAGCAGGGCATCGAGCTTGCCGCGCAAGATGGCTTTGAAGGCTTGCTCGGCCTCGCCCTCGTCAATCATGCGCCGCTGGTTCACCACGTCGGCCAGGCCGTAGGCCATCCACGCCTGCGCGGGCAGCCCATCGCGCCCGGCGCGGCCGGTTTCTTGGTAATAGCTTTCGATGTTTTTGGGCATATCCACGTGGGCCACGAAGCGCACATCGGGCTTGTCGATGCCCATGCCAAAGGCGATGGTGGCGACCATCACCACGCCTTCTTCGCGCAAAAAGCGGTGCTGGTGGCGGGCCCGCACCTCGGGCGGCAGCCCGGCGTGGTAGGGCAAGGCGTGGATGCCGGACTGCTGCAGCTTCTCGGCCAGCTCTTCGACACGGCGGCGCGACTGGGCATAGACCACGCCGGCATCGCCCGCGTGCTCGTGCTGGATAAAGCGCTGCAGCTGCGCAAAGGCATCTTTTTTTTCGACGATGCGGTAACGGATGTTGGGCCGGTCAAAGCTGCTGATGAACTGCTGCGCGTTTTGCAGGTGCAGGCCCTGCACCATGTCGGCACGGGTCAGGTCGTCGGCGGTGGCGGTCAGGGCAATGCGCGGCACGCCCGCATAGCGCTCGTGCAGCAGGGCCAGTTGGCGGTATTCGGGGCGAAAGTCGTGCCCCCATTGGCTGACGCAATGCGCCTCGTCAATGGCAAACAGGGCCAGTTGCCCCTGGGCGTACAAGGCATCGAGCAGGCCCAGAAAGCGCGGCGTGACCAGCCGCTCAGGGGCCACATACAGCAGCGTGATTTGCCCGCTTTGCAAGCGCCATTCAACCTCTTGCGCCTGCTCGTAAGATTGCGATGAGTTGAGGAAGGCGGCATCCACCCCGGCCTCGTGCAGCGCCCCCACCTGGTCGTGCATCAGCGCAATCAGCGGCGAGACGACGATGCTGCAGCCCAGCCCCTGCTGCTGGCGCACGATGGCCGGAATCTGGTAGCACAGGCTTTTGCCGCCGCCGGTGGGCATCAGCACCAGCGCATCGCCCCCGGCGGTGACGTGCTCGACAATGCCCTGCTGTGGCCCGCGAAAGCTGTCGTAGCCAAAAATATCGTGTAGAACGGAGTGCGGGGTGGGTGCCAAAAAGTATCCTCCAGGGTTTGCCAGAAGGGTATTTTCCCCTCAGCGGTTCACGATGGTGCTGAACGCGGCGGCGTTCTGTTTGAGAAAGGAGTGCTGAAATGAAAAACATCACCTCTGCATTCGGCTTCGCCCTGTTGCTGGCCTCGCCATGGGCAGCGGCGCAAAGCCAAGACAGCCCCAGCCTGTACCTGCAAGCGGGCAGCGGCAGGCATGGTGCTTATACCGCAACGCTGGGGGTGACCCTGCCCTGGAACTGGGCGCATGCCCTGGGCAGCGGGCAGCTGACGGGGGCGTGGGATCTGGGGCTGGGCACCCTCTCGGCCCGCCCTGAAGGGGCCCAGCGCCGCAGCGTGACCGCCTTGGGTGCGGGCATCAATCTGCGCTGGCGGCCTGCCCAGGGCGCATCGCGCTGGTTTGTGGAAGCGGGCACGGGCCTGGTCTGGCACAACCGCCACTACGCCAACGGCGATAAATACTTCGGCACCCGCTACAACTTTGCCTCGCACCTGGGCGTGGGGCGCAACTTCGGCCCCCAGGGCCGCCATGCCTTGGCGCTGCGGGTGCAGCACCAGTCCAATGCCGGACTGAAAAAACCCAACCCTGGCGATAATTTCCTGCTGCTTCGCTATGCCGTGGCTTTTTAGAACGTGAAAGCCTCAGGAATTTAAACTTTTACCAATAGCTGCTACCGCTTTAAAAATCAGCAATTTCATAAAAAACAAGCTTGAAATTGTTGAATTTAAAGCGCAAGCAGCTCCTTTTTTTATTGTGGCCAAAGAAAAAACCCTTTTTACCTGCAACGCCTGCGGCGGCACCTCGCCGCGCTGGTTGGGCAAATGCCCCAGCTGCGGCGCGTGGAACAGCCTGGTGGAAACCGTGGCCGAGTCGGCCAGCGGTGGCAAAAACCGCCTGGGCACGCCCCAAGGCTACGCCGGGCTGGCCAATGCCCAGCCGGTCACCCCGCTGGCAGCCATCGAGGCGCAGGATGTCGCCCGCACCCCCAGCGGCCTGAGCGAGCTGGACCGCGTGCTGGGCGGCGGCGTGGTCGAGGGCGGCGTGGTGCTGATCGGTGGCGACCCCGGCATTGGCAAATCCACCCTGCTGCTGCAGGCCATGGATGCGCTGCAGCGCAGCGGCTTGCCCACGCTGTACGTCACCGGCGAAGAAAGCGGGGCGCAGGTGGCGCTGCGCTCGCGCCGTTTGGGCATTGAGGGCAGCCAAGTTAATTTGCTGGCTGAAATTCAACTCGAAAAAATCCTGGCCACCATTGATGCCGTGCAACCGGCGGTGGCGGTGATTGACTCCATCCAAACCGTGTACTCCGACCAACTGAGCAGCGCCCCCGGCTCGGTGGCCCAGGTGCGCGAGTGCGCCGCCCACCTCACCCGCATGGCCAAAAGCACGGGCATCACCGTCATCTTGGTCGGCCACGTGACCAAAGAGGGCGCCCTGGCCGGGCCGCGCGTGCTGGAGCACATGGTCGATACGGTGCTGTACTTTGAGGGCGACACGCACAGCCCGCACCGCCTGATTCGCGCCATCAAAAACCGCTTTGGCGCGGTGAACGAAATCGGCGTGTTTGCCATGACCGAGAAAGGCCTCAAAGGCGTTTCCAACCCCAGCGCTATTTTCTTGAGCCAGCACAGCGAGCCGGTGCCCGGCAGCTGCGTGCTGGTCACGCTGGAAGGCACGCGCCCGCTGCTGGTCGAAATTCAAGCCCTGGTCGATGGCGGCAGCCCCGCGCCCCGGCGCTTATCGGTGGGCCTAGAGCGCGACCGCCTGGCGATGCTGCTGGCCGTGCTCAGCCGCCACGCCGGTGTGGCCTGTGCCGATCAGGATGTGTTTGTGAATGCCGTCGGCGGTGTGCGCATCAGCGAACCGGCGGCGGATTTGGCCGTGATGCTGGCCATCACCAGCAGCCTGCGTGGCAAACCGCTGCCGCGCGGCTTTATCGCCTTTGGCGAAGTGGGCCTGGCCGGCGAAATCCGCCCCGCCCCGCGCGGCCAAGAGCGCCTGAAGGAAGCGGCCAAGCTGGGCTTTACCACCGCCATCGTGCCCAAAGCCAATGCCCCCAAACGCGCCATCCCCGGCCTGAGCATTCATGCAGTGGAGCGCGTGGATGAGGCGATGGACACCTTGCGCGGCTTGGAGTAAGGGCTGCGCACCCCCGGCGTAAAATCCGCCGCGTGAGTGCCCTATCCCATAAATTCGATTGATTTGACCGAAAGAGACCGTCCCCATGACCACCACCACGGCCCCCGTTGAACTGACCGCCCACGACCTGAACCCCGCAGGCGATTTTTACTGCCCCCACCCCAAGGCCGACATGAAGCTGTGGAACAGCCACCCCCGCGTCTATATCGACGTGGGCCACGATGGCCAAGGCAAGTGCCCGTACTGCGGCACCGTGTACCAGCTCAAAGCGGGCGAAGTGTTCCAGGGCGGGCACTGAACGGCTGCGCCCGCGCTGCCTTGACCTTGCCCAAGGGCTGGCCCTGCTGCCAAGCCCTTTTTTCTTGCCTTCTTGGCGTGCCTTCTTTTTTCTTTTGAGCTGATGCGCATCTTGCACTTTGTCACTGGCGGTTTTTCTGGCGCAACCCAGGTTGCCATCGACCTGTGCCTGGCCGCCCAGCGCACGCCTGGCACGCACACCCTGCTGGTGCTGCGGCGCAAACGCAACACCAGCGCCGCCCGCGTGCAGGCGCTGCGCGACCAGGGGCTGGACGTGCGCGTGGTCTCCAACTGGCTGCACGCCCTTACGGTGTGGGAACTGCGCCGCATCATCCGCAGCTGGCAGCCCGATGCCGTCTTTGCCCACGGCTTTAGTGACCACATCTGGGGCCGCCAAGCGGCCGTGGCCGAAGGCGTGCCGCGCATCTTTCACGTCGAACACAACAGCCGCGAGCGCTACACCCCCCAGCGCCTGCGCCAAGCGCTGGCACTGGCCCCGTTCACCCAGGCCAGCATCGGTGTCTCCGAAGGCGTGCGCCAGGCGCTGATAGAGCGCGGTTTTCCGCCCGAGCGCTGCATCGCCATCTTGAACGGCATTGCCCTGGAGAAATTCCCCGACAGCCTGCTGCCCGCCCACTGGCAAGACCGCGAACCTGCCATCCTCATGGCCGCGCGGTTTGGACGGCAAAAAGACCACGCCACGTTGCTTCGGGCTTTGGCGCTGCTCAAAGCGCAGGGGCTGCAGCCTCGGTTGTATTTGGCTGGGGCTGGCAGTACACGACTGCGCAAGCAGATGGAGCGTCTGGCGCATACCCTGGGACTGCACGAGCAGGTCGTTTTTTTAGGCAAGGTGGCTGATGTACCGCAGCGGCTGGCAAAAACGCAGGTTTTCGTCCTCGCCACGCACTGGGAGGGAATGCCACTGGCCCTGGTTGAGGCCATGGCGGCTGGCTGCGCCTGCATCACCAGCGATGCCCCTGGCGCACGGGATGTACTGCAACACCAGCACGATGGTTTGATCGTTCCCCACGCCAACCCAGCCGCTTTGGCGCACGCCTTGGAGCAATTGCTGACCCAGCCCGATTACGCAGCGCAACTCGGCACGCAGGCCCGCCACACTGCCCTGACCCGCTATGGCGACGAGCAAATGGCGCAGCGCTACCAGGCGTTGTTGGACATGCCGCTTCTCCCGGCCACCAAACCAACCACTTAATGCAGCGGCAATTGTGGCGGCTGCGCTCTGGCGTTGCCCCAGGCGAGTTGAAGTTTCATTTTCAGCTTGCGCAACCGCTGGATCAAAGTCAGCCGATCGCGTCCCCCCTGCCAAATACTGCTCTCGGCACTGGTGTCGTCCAAGGCCACCACGCTGGGGAATACGCCAAAAGTGCGCACGCCGTTCTCAAACCAAAAGCGCATATCGACATCCACGGGCCGCCCAAACGGCACCCGACTGGCCAGCAGCTTCTGCGCCCCAGCCCGGCTAATGACATACGCCGCCGCAAAGCTGGGTACGCGCCGATAGGTAATCAACTCCACCCCGGTATTGGCCAATGGCGCACGTTGGGCAATTTTTTCTTGCGCTCGCCCATACAGCTTGACCATGTCCCAGCTCTGGGGCGGCAAATCAGCGATCGCTTGCAGCACTGACGGAAAGTTGGGCAGCAAGCGCACATCGTCCTCCAGGACCACCAAAGCCGGCGCATCGCTGGCCAACAATTGCTGCCAAGCTAGGACATGGCTGGCATAACAGCCCTTTTCACCATTCCCCAAAGGCTTGAAGTACTGACGCTGGTTGAGTGCGGGACTACAATGCTGAGTTTGGATTTTTTCATCCAAATCAGCCCAATACACTGCATCCAAACGCTGGGCGGATAAGCCCAGCATTTTTGATTGCTCCACCATTCTTGTGCGGCGAAGAGCGTCTTTTTCCAAATTGATATAGATAATTGGCAGAGGCTGCATAATATTTTTTAAAGTACTTTGTTAGTATGCCACAAAACTTCGAAATTCGTGTTATTTCATTAAAAAATCAACTTGATCGCAGAGAAAAAATAAACAATCTATTTGATAATAAGAATATTAGATGGTCGTTTTTTGATGCAATATCTGGCAAAGATATTCAACCATTCCTGCGCATGTATGACAGAAAAAAGCGACTGCAAACGCCTGGCTACGACTTAAGAGACAATGAAATTGCATGTTTTTTATCACACCGTGCAGTTTGGCAAGAGTGTTTGAAAGAGAATAAATCCTTTTTAATATTAGAAGACGATGTTTCAATCAATACCAGTCTACCCCGTTTTCTAGATAGTATCAATAACATTATTGAAACCGTTGCCGAAAATAATTTATTTATTCGACTCGGGAATACTTTTAAAAAAAAATATATTAAAGTACACTCGATTAATAAAAATCTAAACATTACTCGATATTACAAAGACCCTTATGGCGGATTTGGATATTTGATATCTCCATTGATAGCAAAAAACCTCATCAATAATAGCAATATTTTCTGGACACCGGTTGATGATTTTCTTTGGCGGGGATGGGATCACGACTCCTGTCTCCTTGATATTTGGCCAAGTCTAATATCAACATCTGATATTGACAACCCATCAAGTATTGGCGACAGAAAGAAGCCAAAAATAAGCCTCTTCAAAAAAATAAAGCGTGAATTTTTTCGAGCCATCGAAAACAAGCAAAAAAACACATACCAAAAAACCATCATTTCAAGGATTGAAAAAAATGAATTTAATATTACAAGATAAAAATATATATAGAAATTTTGTATTTATTCTTGCTAATATTTCTGTTTTTCTGTTCTTCGCTCTTCTTCTCCCAACCAAATCAGGGCATTCAATTGCCATCATTGCTGGGCTCACGGCTTGTATTTTATCAATTCCTCTTTGGGAAAAAAATAAAATAACAAAAGAAATAAAACTCGCCTGTTTCTTTCTTTTATTTCTTGGATTATTTTGGAGCCATACCTTCAACGATATTTTTTCAATAAGCCTCAAGGGGGATTATTTGCTTAGATATCTAATAGGTACATTTTTTCTTATAAGCTTTACAAACATAGGCATCCATAAAAAATCCATTACTTATGGCATAGCCATAGGAGCAGTACTTTCCGGACTCGTCGCAATCTATCAAAGCCAAACGATAGGGAGAGCTGAAGGATTTACCAATGCTGTTCGATTTGGAAATATTGGAATGATGATGTTTTTGATATGTTTAACCGCATCACTATCTAAATATTTCTCAAATAAGGAGCGGATTTTTTATTTAATTACTGGGATCTTTGGATTAATCACATCAATCCTCTCTCTATCAAGAGGTGGTTGGTTGATCTTATTAATTATTCCGACAATTTTATTGCTTCTGATAAAAAACAGAAAAATCAAGATCCTCTCATTAGTAATTTCAATTCCACTGATTTTCGCCTTCGCAAGCGTCCCACCGGTAGAAAAAAGAATTGATCAGGCAAAAGACGAAGTTATTGGCTACATCAATAACAGAGATAATTATATAGAAACGTCGATTGGAGCACGGCTAGAACAATGGAAAACAGCATTTTTGATGGGATTGGAAAAACCTTTATCAGGCTGGGGCGATCAAGAGCTAAAGAATGGAAAAGTACAATTTATTGAGCAAGGGATTTCTGATCCCTCAATTATGAACTATCACCATGCTCACAATGATTTTCTTGAGCAATGGGCAAGAAGAGGAATTATTGGAGTATTTACACTAATTATTATTTATACAGCGCCAATTTATTTGCTACGTTCGAGTACAAAAAAAATCAATGACCAAGAGAGTAGATTTTTTATTATTACTGGAATAATAATTTATTTTGGATACTTTATTTCTGGCTTAACTTCCGTATTTTTCACTTTTGTCATTAGCCATAACTTTTATTTATTCTCCTTTATTTTTTTACTATCTGCATCCGAATACAAAAACTCAATTCACCTAAAAAAAATTCATGGAAACAGTTAAATTAAACTACTGGGCCGGGCACAAAAATTTCGGCGACGAACTTTCACCCTATCTGATTAAAAAAATCACCAACAAAAAAATAATTCATGCCAATCAAAAGGAAATTAATAAGCTAATAGCACTAGGATCCATCATTGATTTTAATAATATTTATAGTAAAAGCCATATTTGGGGAAGTGGAGTTTTAGCGGAAGACTTTATTAACCCTCATCGCCTTTTACCATTGAATAAAATTTTTCGTAAAAATTACTACCGATCAAAAATTCATGCAACTCGAGGGCCGCTCAGTCGTAAAATACTTACCGATCTTGGATTTACCTGCCCAGAAATATACGGCGACCCGGGAATAATAGTTAGGCATTTTTATACCCCACAACATCAAATTAAAAAATATAGAATCGGTATTATTTTTCATCAAACTCATCAAAAACTCATTGACGAAAATTTAGAATTATTAAACAATGAAGGCATAAAAATAATATCTATTAATCGAGAGGGGGACTCAGAAGTAGAGAATTTTATTGATGACCTACACTCATGCCATTCTATATTCTCAACATCCTTGCACGGCATTGTAATTGCACAAGCGTACGGAATACCATTTCAGTGGTTAAAGATAAAGCATACAAGTATACATAGGGATGAAGAATTTAAATTCAAAGATTACTTCCTAGGAATAAATACGCCTCCCCAGCCGCCTTTAATCATCGAAAAAATCAATAAATCCACGATTGAATCTATGAAAAAATTTAATTTTCAAAGTAATAATATTCCTGATTATCGGACTATTCTAGAGGCATTCCCAAAAGAATTTTTGTGATCATTTTAATAAAAAATATATTCATCCAAATAAATAATAAAATATTTGAATATTAAAATTATAAAAATAATCCATAAAAAAAGGCCACTGATCGTGGCCTTTTTTATTTTCAGGATGAAAACGCTTACCGAATCAACATCACCGGAACGCTGCAATTGGCCAGCACCTGGGTACTGACCGAGCCCATCACCAACCGCCCCAGCGCCCCGTGGCCGTGGGTGCCCATGATGATGAGGTCATACTTTTCGTCCTCGGCAATGCTGGCGATGATGTCGCCGGGGTGGCCAACTTCGAGCCGCTCTTTCGGGAAGATGCAGCTTTGCTCCAAGTACTTGCGCACGGGATCGAGCACTTTGGCTCCTTCCTCGCGGTAGTACTCATCCACCATTTCTTTGCTCAACACCGCGCGGGCGCGCGGGGGGATGGCGGGCAGCACCGTCAGGGCCGTGAAGGTGTTGCGCCCGGCGTTGATCAGCTCATCGTGAGCGCACAGATAGGCCAACATTTTTTTGGAGTAGGGGCTACCGTCAATGGCCAGCAAAATTTTCATGGTCAATCTCCCAAAATTCTAAAGTGAGGGGTAAAGGGTACCGGGTGCAGGCCAGCAGACTGTGCCTGCCCAGTGGTGAATGGGTGCTTAGCACACGATCATAAAGCTTGCGCCAGCCCTTGCTGCGCTGGCGCAAGGGGCAAGCACAGCGGCACCCGCATGTTGGCGCTTGCTTGGGTGAAAAAACAAGGAAAACACCGAAAAAACCATGTCATAATTTTAATGAGAATTATTCTTGTTTACATTTATCGTCATGAAACCATCCTCTCGCACCCCGGCGCACCCGCGCCATCCCGTGGCTTTGGCCACTTTTTTAGTGTTTGGTCTGGCCCAGGCCGCCACGGCGGCTGACGATGCCCTGCTGGCCGCCGCACCAGCTGGGCAGCACACCTTGCAAGCCGTCACGGTGACGGCCACCATGACCGAACAAGAAGCCCGCACCGCGCCCGCCAGTGTGACGGTGGTGACCGAGGAGGAGCTGGCGCAGCGCAATGCGGCCAACCTGCTCGATGCCGTGCGCGGCACGCCGGGGGTGACCTTTCAGGGGCGGCAAGTGGGCGGGCGCAAGACGCTGGCGCTGCGCGGCATGGAGGGCAAGCACACGCTAACGCTGATTGATGGGCGGCGCATCAGCGCCAGCGATGACGTGATTGGCCACTCCGACTACCAATACGGCTGGCTGCCCATGGCGGCAGTGCAGCGGGTGGAGATCATCCGTGGCCCGCTGTCGGCGCTGTACGGCTCCGAGGCGCTGGGCGGGGTCATCAACCTGATCACGAAAAAGCCGAAAGACCGCTGGATGGCCTCGATCGGCCTGTCCGGCGCGACGGGGCTGGATTCGGACACGGCGGCAGATGCCTTGCGCACCTCGGTGTATGCCGCTGGCCCGCTGGGCGAGCAATTCAACCTGGCCATCAACGCCGAAAAGTCTTACCAGGGCAGCACCGTGCTGCCGGAAGACCGTGCCCAGTCTGAAATCGAGGGCAACCGCACGCGCAGCCTGGGCCTGACCGCCAGCTGGCAGCCCTTGGCCGGGCATGAGGTGGAGTTTGGCGTGCAAGACGGCCTGGAAAAGCGCGATTCCGACGACATCAACCGCACCCCCACGTACTACCACAACCGCTACGAGTTAGATCGCACGCAAAAGCACGCCAGCTGGAATGCCGATTGGGGCAATGGCTGGCGCAGCCAGTTGCGGGCCTACCGCAGCGACATCAGCATCCGCAACTTCCGCAACAACGGCGTGGCCGCCACGCGTCCGCAGGACATGCGCGACAGCGTGGTGGACGGCCACGCCAGCACGCGCTGGGGCAGCCACCAAATCACCGTGGGCGGCGAATGGCGCAAGGAAGAGCTGGTCAATGCCGGGCTGAAAAACGGCCAGGACGAGGCCACGCACAAAGCCCTGTTCGTGCAAGATGAGTTCGCCCTGGGCCAGAACCTGATGGCCACCCTGGGCCTGCGTGGCGACCACCACGAAATCTTTGGCTCAGAAGTCAGCCCCCGTGCCTACTTGGTGTGGGAGGCCAGCCCGAACTTGGTCGTCAAGGGCGGTTATGGCCACGCCTTCAAAGCGCCCACGCTCAAGCAGATTTCGCCTAACTACGTCGGGGCCGAGGGGCCGCACTCCTTCCTGGGCAACGGCAACATCCAGCCGGAAACCTCCAACGCCTTTGAGCTGGGTGCCAACTGGCAGGCCGCGCCGCAGCTGGCACTGCGGGCCACGGTGTTCCATACCGAGGTCAAGCAGCTCATTACCTACCGCCTGCTGCAAAAAATCGGCCCGCGCAGCATTTACCAGTACGACAACGTGGATGCCGCCCGCATCCAAGGGCTGGAAGCGGGCTTTACCTAGGACATCACCCCGCGCCTGCAGTGGAACAACGATGCCACCTGGCTGCACACCCGCGACAAAACCACGGGCCAGCAGTTGAACGACCGCCCGCGCGTAGCGTGGAACTCCACCCTGGTGTGGCAGGTGCAGCAATGGCACACCCAGCTGGGCGCAGAAACCACGGGCAAGCAGCAAAGCGCCAGCGGCAAGCTGCCCGCCTACACGCTGTGGAACGCCAGCGTGGGCCGCGCCTGGAAACTGGGTGGCGAGCGCCAGCTGCACCTGAGCACCGGCATTCAGAACCTGGGCAATGTGCGCATGCAGGAGGAGTCGCCCAACTTCGGCTGGGCTGAGCAGGGGCGGCGCTTCTTTGTGAATGCGCGGATGGATTTTTAATATAAAAACAATAGCTTCTTCCGCTTTATAAATATGGATTTCAGATATAAAACTATCTGAAATCTATTATTCATTTGCGGAACCAGCTCTTGATAACTACCCCTGCGGGGTTGGTCTGGCTGCAATGAAAAAATTTTTCCAATTCTGGTGTGCCTGGCTGCTGGCACTGGGCTGCAGCGCGGCCTGGGCGCAGCCGCCCGGTGCGGTGCCCTCGGCCTCTGCGCAACAGCCGCCGCTGTCGGTGCTGTTCATTGCCACCGGCAACGTGCCGGCAGGCAAGTTCCGCCAACTGGCCGCGATTGCCGCGCCCTACGGCGTGGCGGTGCAGGTGCGCTACCTGCACCGCATTGCCAAGAACAGCGACGGCGGGCTGTGGCAGGGGCACGACGCGGTGTTTTTTGACAGTTACCTGGTCGATGAAGTGCGCGAGCACCTCGCCCCCGCCCTGCCCCACCTCACGCAGCCGCACATGTGGCTGTACGGCCCGCAGGCCCAGGCCAGCGGCCTGCCCGATGCCGTGGCCCAGCGCCTGCACCCTTTTTACGTGAATGGCGGGCGGCAAAATTTCGAGGGCTTTTTCGCCACCTTAAGCGCCCATCTGCGTGGCCAGCCTGCGCCAGCGGTGGCTGATCCGGTGCTCTACCCCAAAGCGGCGATTTACCACCCCAAAGCAGCGCAGCAGGTGTTTGCCACCGCGCAGGAGTATTTCGCCTGGAAGGGCGTGAACCCCGCCGCGCCGCGCAGCCAGCGCCCGGCCATCGTTGGGCTGGCGCTGCACCAGCAGTACATCGCCTCCATCCAGACGGCGTTTATCGACGACCTGATCGAACGCATCGAGGCCAGCGGCGCCATCGCCCTGCCGTTTTACACGCCCATGATGGAGCCCAAAGGCTTCACCCGCCTGCTGCAAGACGCGGCGGGCCGCCCGCTGGTGGATGTGCTGATCACCACGCAAATCATGCTCAACGCCGAAGACCGGCGCACCGAGTTTGCCGCCCTGGGCGTGCCCGTGCTGCAGGCCATGCCCTACCGGCGCGGCGAGCCGGCCGACTGGGAAAAAGACCCGCACGGCGTGGCGCTGATGGACGTGCCCTTCTACCTGGCCCAGCCCGAATACGCCGGCGTGACCGACATCCAGGTGGCCGCCGCCACGCGCAAAAGCGATGAGCAAATCGTTGCCATCGCCCCGCAGGCCCAGGCCGTGGTGAACAAGGCCGTGCGCCTGGCCAAACTGCAAAGCACGCCCAACGCCGACAAGCAGGTGGCGGTGATGTTCTGGAACTATCCGCCGGGGGAGAAAAACCTCTCCGCCTCGTTCCTGAACGTGCCGCGCAGCCTGCGCCACGTGCTGGACGGCATGCAGGCGGCCGGCTACGACACCACCACGCCCGAAGAAGACGCACTGATCGCGCAGCTGCAGCACCTGCTGGCCCCGGCCTACCGCGCAGGCCGCTTGCAGCCCCTGTTGCAAGCCAATCTGGCCGAGCTGCTGCCGCTGGCCGACTACCGCGCCTGGCTCACGCAACTGCCCGAGGCCACGCAGGCCGCGCTGCATCAAGCCTGGGGCGACCCGGCGCAGTCGCGCATGGTGGTGCAGCGGGGAGGAAAAGAATTTTTCGTCATCCCGCGCCTGCAACTGGGCAAGGTGCTCATCCTGCCGCAGCCGCCGCGCTCCGACGGGCAGGTGAGCAAGGAAAAAGCCATCTACCACTCCACCACCGCCCTGCCCTCGCACTATTACTTCGCCACCTATTTGTGGACGCGCCAGCGCGCCGATGCGCTCATCCACTTTGGCACCCACGGCACGCAGGAATGGCTGCCGGGCAAGGAGCGCGGCCTGTCCGTGTACGACCCGCCCCTGCTGGCGCTGGGCGACATCCCCGTGGCCTACCCCTACATTGCCGACAACATCGGTGAAGCCACCCAGGCCAAGCGCCGGGGCCGCGCCACCATCATCAGCCACCAAACGCCGCCCTTTGCCCCCGGCGGCCTGCACGAAGCGCTGACGCACATGCACGACCTGCTGCACCAATGGCTAGCACAGGACGAAGGCGCGGTGAAGGAACGCACCGCCATCGACCTGCTGGCCGCCGCACAAAAAGAGCGCGTGGTGGCCGACCTGGGCCTGACCGTGCCCCAAGTGCAGGCCGACTTTGCCGGTTTTGTGCGCCAGTTGCACGACCACCTGCACGAGCTGGCACAAACCGCCCAGCCGCAAGGGCTGCACACCTTTGGCAAAGCACCTGAGGAGCTGCACCGCCTGGGCACTGTGCTGCTGATGCTGGGCCAGCCCTTTTGGGATGCCGCCGCCATCCACACTGGCGTGCCACCGGAAGATGCCGACGAAGCCCTGGTCGGCCCCTGGGAACAACTGGCGCAAACCGCGCCCTACCAACTCTTGCAGCGCCACGTGGTGCAAGGCGAACCCGTGGACGACCTGCCCGAGGCGCTGCAAAAATCTTTGCAGCAGGCCCGCACCGCCTACGCCAACCTGGGTGCCCAGGGCGAGCTGACCGGCCTGCTGGCTGTGCTGGATGGCAAGTATTTGCCCACCTCCTACGGCGGCGACCCCATCAAGAACCCCGATGCCTACCCCACGGGGCGCAACCTCTACGGCTTTGACCCCTCGCGCGTGCCCACCCAACAGGCGTGGGAGGCAGGCAAGCAGGCCGCCGAAAACCTGATCGCCGAACACATCCAACTGCACGGCAAAGCGCCGGAAAAACTCACCTTCAGCCTGTGGTCGGTGGAGACCATGCGCCACTTCGGCCTGCTGGAAGCGCAGGCGCTGTGGCTGCTGGGCGTGGAGCCGGTCTGGGATGCGGGCGGGCGCGTTACCGGCGTGCGCCTGGTGCCGCGCGAACAACTGGGCCGCCCGCGCGTGGACGTGGTGCTATCGGCCACCGGCCTGTACCGCGACCACTTCCCCAACGTTATGAAGCAACTGGCCCAGGCCGCGCTGCTGGCTAGCCAGGCCAGGGACGAAGCCGACAACCCCGTGGCCCGCAACGCCCAGCGCATCGCCCAGCAGCTCATCGCCCAAGGGGCCGCCCCCGAAGTGGCCGCGCAGGCCGGGGCCACGCGCATCTTTGCCTCGGCCAGCGGCAACTACGGCACTGGCCTGGACGATGCCGTGCTGGCCAGCGATACCTGGAGCGGCAAAGAGGAAGGCGACCGCAAGCTGGCCCAGCTCTACCTGTCGAAAATGCAATACGCCTATGGCCCCGATGAAAAACAATGGGGCCAGGCCGGCGTGGCCGGGCTAGAGGGCCGCCAAGGCGTGAACCTGTACGCCGAGCACCTCAAGGGCACGCAGGGCGCGGTGCTCTCGCGCAGCTCCAACCTGTACGGCATGCTGACCACGGACGACCCCTTCCAGTACCTGGGCGGCATCGCCCTGGCCGTGCGCCATCTCGATGGCAAAGCACCCGCGCTGTACATCAGCAACCTGCGCGGCGCAGGCAGCGGCCGGGTGGAAGGCGCGGCGCAGTTCCTGGCCAAAGAGCTGGCCACGCGCCAGTTCCACCCCGGCTACATCCAGGGACTGATGCAAGAAGGCTACGCCGGCACGCTGCAAGTGCTGGATGCCACCAACAACTTCTGGGGCTGGACGGCGGTGGCCCGCGAAATCGTGCGCGACGACCAGTGGCAGGAAATGGTCGATGTCTACGTGCGCGACAAGCACAAGCTGGGCCTGACAAAGTGGTTTGAACAGCAAAACCCCCACGCCCTGGCGCAAACCATGGAACGCATGCTGGAAGCCGCCCGCCAAGGCTACTGGCAGGCCGACGATGCCACCGTGCAAGAGCTCAAAGCGCGCTGGCAGGATTTGTCGCAACGCTTTGACGTGCGCACCGACAACGCGGCCTTTGCCGCCATGGTTGGGGCCAGCGCCCAGCCGGGCATCGGCTTTGGCATGGCCGCGCCCAGCGCCACACCCACCGCCGCCGCGCCCCAGGGGGCCCGCGCTTTGCCTGCACCACCGGCGGCCGCAGCGCCAACGCCCAAGCGGCCCGAGCCGCCCGCCGCAGAACCGCCGCCCGCGCCGGAACCCGCGCCGGAACCCGAGCCACAGCCCGAACCAGAACCGCCGCCGCAAGCCGAGCAAGACCCCCCGCCCATCAGCGGCGTGCTGCTGCAACCCGTCACTGCGCCCGATGCACCCGACAACCCGCCCTGGCGCAATCTGGCCCTGGGGCTGGGCCTGGCCACCATCACGGCAGGCGGCGCATGGCGGCAGCGGCGCAAGGCAATGCTGTAAATAAAAATAGCTGTTTGCGCACTAAATAAAACAATTTCAAAGCTATTTATTCATGAAATTGTTTAAATACAAGCGGAAACAGCTCCTAAATTAACCAACCCAACCGATTTCACAAGGAGCTTGAACCATGACCAACCCCATCGAAATGGCGATGTACGACATCAGCCAGTTCTTCCTCTACCCCGTGCTGCTGGCCATTGCCGCGCTGTTCGTCCACGCCTTCTACGCGCTGGGCGCGTTTGCCTGGCAGGCGTGGCAACGCACCCAGGGCAAACCGGCAGGCTTCGAGCTGCACGCCCTGCGCCGCGCCGACCCCGGCTGCGACCTGGTGGCGCTGGAGACCGTGGCCGTCAAACGCCTGGAATTTGCCCGCATTGCCACCCGCGTTGCACCCATGCTGGGGCTGGTGGCCACCATGATTCCCATGGGCCCGGCGCTCAAAGCCCTGGCCGACGGGGCGCTGCAAGATGTCTCGCGCAGCCTGATGATTGCTTTTTCTGCCGTCATCCTGGCGCTGCTGGCGGCGGCCATCAGCTTTACCGTGGTGAACGTGCGCAAGCGCTGGTATGCCGTCGATCTGGCCGCCATCGAGGCCGAGCTGGCCGGCCAAGCCGCCCCCCAAGCGCCGCCCGCCACCGTCATGCCCCTGAAAAAGCAAGAGGCCGCCGCATGAGTGCCGCCCATCCCCCCGCCCCCGCAGCGCCCATCGCGCACAGCGCCAGCGCCCAAAGCACCCGCCGCCGCCTGCTGGAGGACAGCGACGAGGACGACCCCATCCTCTCGGTGGTGAACCTGATCGATGTGTTCCTGGTCATCATCGCCGCCTTGCTGCTGGCCGTGGCGCAAAGCCCGACCAACCCCTTTACCGCCGAGCAGGTCACGGTTATCAAAAACCCGGGCAAAGAGAACATGGAAGTCATCATCAAGGACGGTGCCAAGATCGAGCACTACAAGGCCAGCGGCGAAATCGGCGAAGGCCAGGGGGCCAAAGCCGGCGTAGCCTACAAGATGAAGGATGGCTCGATGGTCTACGTGCCCGAGGCGGGGATGGCACAGGAGTAGGCGCCTGCGCCACCGCAGACTCAGCCCGCCAGCCGCTGCGCCAGCGCCTGGCGCACCTGCTCCAGCGCCACCGGCAGGCGCGGCCCCAGCTGGGCGAAATGCTCGGCGTGCGATTGCAGCTCTTGCACCCACATTGCGCGGTCCAACGTGGTCACACTGGCAAATTGCGCTTGGCTAAACGGCAGGCCCTGCCACTGCAGATCGCCATAGCGCGGGGCGATGCCAAAGGCGGTTTCCTCGCCCTCGGCCTGGCCCTGCAGGCGTTGCAGAAGCCAGTGCAGCACGCGCATGTTTTCGCCGTAGCCGGGCCAGACGAACTGGCCGTCTGCCCCTTTGCGAAACCAGTTCACGCAGTAAATGCGCGGCAGGGTGGCACCCTGGGCCTGCAGTTTTTCGCCCAGCTCCAGCCAGTGCCGAAAGTAGTCGCCCATGTGGTAGCCGCAAAACGGCAGCATGGCAAACGGGTCGCGGCGCACCACGCCTTGCTGGCCAAAGGCGGCGGCGGTGGTTTCGCTGCCCATGGTGGCGGCCATGTACACGCCTTCGACCCAGTTGCGCGCTTCGGTGACCAGCGGCACGGTGCTGGAGCGGCGGCCGCCAAAGATAAAGGCATCAATCTTCACGCCCTGGGGGTCGTCCCAGGCCGGGTCGAGCACCGGGTTGTTCGTCGCCGCCACGGTAAAACGGGCGTTGGGGTGGGCGGCCTTGGCCCCGGTTTCCTTGGCAATGGCCGGGGTCCAATGCCGGCCCTGCCAGTCGATCAAATGCGCCGGCAGCTGGCCGCCGTGGTCGGCCTCCAGCCCTTCCCACCACACGTCGCCATCGTCGGTCAGCGCCACGTTGGTGAAGATCACGTCGCGGTGCAGGCTGGCCATGCAGTTGGGGTTGGTTTGCAGGTTGGTGCCCGGTGCCACGCCAAAATAACCGGCCTCGGGGTTGATGGCCCGCAGGCTGCCGTCGGCCTGCGGCTGAATCCAGGCAATGTCGTCGCCCACGGTGGTCACGCGCCAGCCCGCAAATCCTGCCGGCGGCACCAGCATGGAAAAGTTGGTCTTGCCGCAGGCGCTGGGGAAGGCCGCTGCAATGTGGTGCTTCACCCCTTCGGGGCTGGTCACGCCCAGGATCAGCATGTGCTCGGCCAGCCAGCCCTGGTCTTGCCCCATCTTGGAAGCAATGCGCAGCGCCAGGCACTTTTTGCCCAGCAGGGCGTTGCCGCCGTAGCCCGAGCCATAGCTCCAGATTTCGCGCGTTTCAGGGAAGTGAACGATGTATTTCGTCGTCGGGTTGCAGGGCCAGGCGGTGGCATCGGTGGCACCCTCGGCCAGCGGTGCGCCCACGGTGTGCATGCAGGGCACGAAAGCGCCATCGGCCCCCAGCACATCCCACACTTTGCGGCCCATGCGCGTCATCAGCCGCATGTTCACGGCCACGTAGGCGCTATCGCTTAGCTCCACACCGATTTGCGCAATGGGGCTGCCCAGCGGCCCCATCGAGAAGGGAATCACGTACAGGGTGCGCCCGCGCATACACCCGGCAAACAGCGGCTGCAAGGTGGAGCGCATGGCATCCGGGGCCATCCAGTTGTTGGTGGGGCCGGCATCCTCCTGGCGCTCGCTGCAGATGAAGGTGCGGTCTTCCACCCGCGCCACGTCGGAGGGGTCGGTGCGCGCCAGGTAGCTGTCCGGGCGCTTCAACGGGTTGAGGCGGGTAAACGTACCGGCATCGACCAGCTGCTGGCACAGCGCGTCGTACTCTTCTTGGCTGCCATCGCACCAGTGGATGTATTTGGGTTCACACAAGGCCGCCATATCGGCCACCCAGGCAATGAGGCCGGTGTGTTGAACATACGACGGAACGTTTAAATCCAAAGGCATAGCGCCACTCTCCTGATTGTTGAATGTGGCTGCCATCCTAGAAACCCCAGCCCAATACCGCTAGCGGGCTTTCCGCAATAAAAAAGCAGCTCTGGTGCAGAGCTGCTTGAACTTTTGCGTTGCAATCGCGGTGGCCAAAGCAGCCACACAAGGCCTAACGCAGCAGGGCCAGCGTCCAGCGGCTGGAATGGTTGGCCTGGGCCTGCATGGCAACACCCATCTCCTGCAAGATCATGGCGCGGGTTTGGTTGGAGATTTCTTTGGCAAAGTTGGCATCCACCATCCGCCCACGGGACTGCACGGCGTTTTCGTTTTGAATGCTGATGTTGGCAATGGCGCTTTCAAAGCGATTTTGCACTGCCCCCAACGTTGCACGGGAGCGGCTCACGGTGTCGATTGCGCTGTCGATGCGCTGCAAGCCCTCCCACGCCCCGGCTTGGCTGCTTAAATCAATGCCGCGCAGGCCCTGGGTTTGCTGGGCCTGACCGCTGGCAGCAAAGCCGTTGCTGCCCGAGGCGGCAATGGCCACATTGGTCGGGTCTTGGCCGGGATCGACGCTGGCGCGGTATTCAAGGCTGCTGCCGTCCTGGCTTAAAAAAGCGGTCACGCCCGTGTCGGCGCTGCGCTGGTTCACCGTGGCAACCAACTTGCCCAGCGCCTCATCGGCGCTCAAGCTACTGTCTTGCTGCATGACGCTGGTGTAGTTTTTGCCATCGGCCCCGGTGATGGTCAGCGTGACATCGCCAGCGGCCAAGTCGGCTTGCAGGCTGTCTTTTTTGGCCGCATCCACGGCCACCTGGGCACTGGCGTAAGCGCTTTGTCCCAGGCTATCGACCTGGGTGTTGGCCATGCCCCCCACGGTCACGTTGTCGCCCGCACTGGGGCCGACTTGAAAAGTCGCCGCGCTGAAGCTGCCATCGAGCAGTTTTTGGCCATTGAACGCGGTGCTTTTGGCCACCCGATCGACCTCGCCGCTCAACTGGTCAAACTCTTTTTGCAGCTTTTCGCGGTCGGCACTGCTCAAGGTGCCGTTGCCCGCCTGCACCGCCAGTTCGCGCATGCGCTGCAGGCTGTCGTTGGTGGCAGAAAGCGCCCCCTGGGCAGTTTGCGCCAGCGAGACACCGTCCGAGGTATCGCGGGCCACCTGGCTCAGGCCGCGGATATTGCTCAAAAAACGTTCTGCAATGGCAAAGCCTGCCGCATCGTCTTTGGCGCTGTTGATGCGCAGCCCCGAGGACAGGCGCTCAATGGCTGTGCCCAGGGCACTTTGGGATTTTTGCAGGTGGCTCTGGGAAACCAGGGCCAAGTAATTGGTATTGATCACCGACATCGTGCCTCTCCTTGGCGTGGTGCGCAGCATCGAATGCCGCACTGTGCCTACTATTTAAGCACCCAACCTCGTTTTCTTCAAGGTCTTTCTACCCAGCCGCCCCATCCGGCCAGACCCGCTCGGACAGTGCCATCACTTGCCAATGCAAAAGCTGCTGAAGATCACCCCCAGCAAATCATCCGAGGTGAATTCCCCCGTGATGGCACCCAGGTGGTGCTGGGCCAGGCGCAGTTCTTCGGCCAGCAAATCGAGGGCCGGGTCCGTGGTTTGCAGCAGGGCATGGGCTTGCGCTAAGTGCTCGCCCGTGGCTTGCAGCGCCTGCACGTGCCGGGCGCGGGCGATGTACAGGCCTTCAGGGGCCGATTGCCACCCGGCAATCTCCAGCAGGCGCTGGCGCAGCGCATCCAGCCCCTGGCCGTGTTTGGCCGACAGGCGCAGCCCCGCAGTGGCCGCTGGCACTGCCGTTGCGGTGTTTGCTATATCTTCTTTATTCCAGATGTGCAGTACTGGAACGCTTTTTGGCAGTTTTTGCGCTAAAACTGTTGCAATGTCTGCGTCAGCAGCTTGGTATTCAGGAGCATTGCTGCGCGTTAAATCGTGCAAAAACAGCACGGCATCGGCCTGGGCGATTTCTTCCCAGGCGCGGGCAATGCCGATACGCTCCACCTCGTCGCTGCTCTGGCGCAGGCCGGCCGTGTCGATCACGTGCAGCGGCACGCCGTTGATCTGGATAGTTTCCTGCACCTTGTCGCGCGTGGTGCCGGCAATGGGGGTGACGATGGCCAGCTCGGCCCCGGCCAGGGCGTTGAGCAGCGAGCTTTTGCCCGCATTGGGCTGCCCGGCAATCACCACCTTGATGCCTTCGCGCAGCAGCGCCCCTTGCTGGGTGCGGGCCAGCACCTGGGCCAGCTGGCCTTGCAGGGTGTGCAATTGGCCCCAGGCATCGGCTTTTTGCAGAAAGTCGATCTCTTCTTCGGGGAAGTCCAGCGTCGCCTCAACCAGCATGCGCAGGTGGATCAGGGCATCGCGCAGCACGGTGATTTCCTGCGAGAACGCGCCCGACAGCGAGCGGCTGGCGCTGCGGGCGGCCACGGCGGTGCTGGCATCGATCAGGTCGGCAATGGCCTCGGCCTGGGCCAAGTCGATTTTGTCGTTGAAGAAGGCCCGTTGGGTAAATTCGCCCGGCTCGGCCAGGCGCAGATGGGGCAGCACGGGCAGGCCCTCGGGCGGGGCCGTGGGGGCCACCGTTTGCGCCACTTCCAGGCAGCGCTGCAGCAGCAGCTGCAACACGACCGGGCCGCCGTGGGCTTGCAGCTCCAGCACGTCTTCGCCGGTGTAGCTGTGCGGGCCGGGGAAGAACAGCGCCAGGCCGTGGTCCAGGGGCTGGCCCTGGCCATCGTTAAACGGCAGGTAATGGGCTTGCCGGGGCTGTAAATCGCGCCCAAGCAGTTGGCGAACAAAGCCGGCCAACTGCTGGCCCGAGACACGCACAATGCCGACCGCCCCGCGCCCGGGTGCTGTGGCGATGGCAACAATGGGATCGTGGCGGCGTGCAAGCATGGGGCAGTCTTTCAAAAAAAATAGGGCAAGGGCAAGAGGGTAGCAAGAACAAAAATGGCCGCTTGCGCGACCATTGTTTGGAGCGGAAAGGGGCTGGGCCTTACTTGGCCGCCGCCGGCTGCTTTTTGAACGGGTGGTTGAACTGCGGGGGCACGCCCATGCGCACGTTAATCACCCACTGCTGCGCAATCGACAGCACGTTGTTGGTCAGCCAGTACAGCACCAGGCCCGCCGGGAACATGAAGAACATGAAGCTGAAGATCAGCGGCATGAACCACATCATCTTGGCCTGCATCGGGTCAGGCGGCACGGGGTTGAGGGCCGTTTGCAGCAGCGAGGACAGCGTCATCAAGATGGGCAGGATGAACAGCGGGTCTTTGGCCGACAGGTCGGTGATCCACAAAATCCACGGGGCCTGGCGAATTTCCACGCTGGAAAGCAGCACCCAGTACAGCGCAATGAACACCGGAATTTGGATCATGATGGGCAGGCAGCCGCCCAGGGGATTGACCTTTTCCTCGCGGTAGATGCGCATCATCTCTTGCTGCATCTGCTGGGGTTTGTCTTTCAGGCGCTCGCGCATCTCGGTGATGCGCGGGTTGAGCGCCTTCATCTTGGCCATGCTGGCATAGGCCTTGGCGTTGAGCCAGTAGAAGGCAATTTTCAAGAGCAGCACCAGGCCAATGATCGACCAGCCCCAGTTGCCCAGCACGCTGTGGATTTTGTCCAGCAGCCAGTACAGCGGCTTGGCCAGAATGGTGAACATGCCATAGTCCTTGACCAGCACCAGGCCGGGGCTCAAGGTTTCCAGCATTTTTTCTTGCTGCGGGCCAGCGAAGAAACGGGCGTTCAGGGTTTTGCTTTGGCCCGGCTCAATTTGGCCCAGGGTGGTGATGGCCCCGGCGGTGTAGAAGTTGGCATCGACTTTGCGCACAAAGTTCTCGCGCTCAATGCCATCGTTCAGCAACCAGGCGCTGGCAAAGTAGTGCTGCACCATGGCCACATAGCCGTTGTCGGTCTGCTTTTCAAAGCTGGCCTTGCCTTTGTCCACGTCTTTGAATTCCACTTTTTGGTATTTACCGGCTTCGCTGTAGAAGGCCGGGCCGGTGAAGGTGGAATAAAACGCGTTGCCGCCGTCAATCGGCAAGTTGTCACGCAACAGCTGCAGGTACAGCTGGGGGTTGATGCTTTGGTTGCCGGTATTGATCACATCGTGCTGCACCGCCACATCGTAAGCGCCGCGCTTGAAGGTCAAGGTTTTGACCAGTTTCACGCCATCCATCTCGGGCGACTCCAGGCGCACGCTCAAGCTGTCTTGCCCGTCTTGCAGGGTGCGCTCGCCCGGCTGCAACTGCATCACGGTCTTGTGCGTGGGGTAGTTGCCGCCAATCAGGCCGGTTTGCGCCACATAGCTGTGCTGGGGCGTTTCGTCCAGCAGCACCACGGGCTGGCTGCGGTCGGCATCTTGTTTGTAGTTGAGCAGCTCGGTGCGCACCACGGTGCCGCCTTCGGTGCTCAAGGTCAGGCGCAACACGTCGGTGGTGATCACCACGGTTTCGCCCACGGGGGCCGCTTCGGCAGCAGCACCCGTGGCATCCACTGCTGTATTTACAGTAGCTGCTGGCGTTGCATTGGCGGTATTTTCAGCACCATTAGTGCTTGAATTTTGCGCTGTTACTGGGGAAGCAGCTGGGAAAAATGTGGCAGGGTTGCCATTGTGGATTTGCCATTTGTCCCACAACATGATGAGGGAGAAAGCAAACACCACCCACAAGATAGTGCGGCGAATATCGGTCATGAGGACTTCTTTTCAGAGGAGGCGGAAGGTGCGGAAGGGCGCAGCAAGCGGCTGAACAAGCGCGGCGCTTGCGCCGGCACAGGGTCGTGCCCGCCCTCGCACCAAGGATGGCAACGCAGCAAGCGGTGCACGGTCATGTAGCTGCCAACGGCAGCGCCATATTGCTCCAGGGCTTGCAGACTGTAGGCCGAGCAGGTGGGCTCAAACCGGCAGGACGAACCCAGCCAGGGACTGAGCAGCAGCCGATAGCCTTTGACCAGCGCCATGAGCAGTTTTTGCATCATGCCAAAACTCCTGGAGCGGCCAGATTGGCCGTGGCCGCAGGGCCAGCGCCACCCAATTTGCGCACCGCGTAGCCAAACAGCTGCTGCAATTCGCTGCGCACGGCCTGGCGCAAAGGCTCCGAGCTGGCGCTGACAAAGCGCTTGGGGTCAAACGCGGCGCGCAGCCGCACCACATACGCCCCGTTAGGCGGCAGCTGGGCCGCAAAATCTTGGGCCACAGCATAAATTTGCCGGCGCAGCAAATGCCGCGTCACCGAGCGCTTGGCCCAGCGTTTGGGCACCAGCGGCCCCAGCCAAGGCTGCGCCTGTGCTTGCCTGGACGGCGCACCAACAACGGCAAACAGGGCCTGCGATGCTGGCTGGGTCAGCGCAACATCGGGCCCTGAAAGGGATGCGGTGGCAGGCTCTGCCGCAGTTGCCGTTGTTTCTAGCACCAAACGGTGCAACACAAAATGCGGCGTACGGGCGCAAACCCCGGCGGCCATCACCGCCTGAAACTGCGCCCGGGTTTTGAGCCTTTGCATCATTGCCTGCCCCATGGCAAGCAGGTGCACTGCCAGCGGCCAGCCAAGCGCGGCCTTAAACGGCCAGGCGCTTGCGGCCTTTGGCGCGGCGTGCGTTGATCACGGCACGGCCACCTTTGGTTTTCATGCGCACCAGGAAACCGTGGGTGCGGGCGCGGCGGATTTTGGAGGGTTGGTAAGTACGTTTCATGGTGCAGTTCCTTGAGAAGGTTCAGTATTTTGGCGGCGCCAGCTTCCTATAAGCCATGCGCTACGCAAGGACGATTGCCCTGAACACATTCAGGGAAACCCGCGATTATCACAGCGTTAAGACCAGCTTGCAATGACCTTGCGCATTTAGGCCACAATAGCGCCCCTTATCTCCCCCTTAGAGAATGCGCCGCGCATGTGGATAACCATTTGAAAAGCTACAATCTGCCTCCTTTGCCGTCAATTTCTATCCACATACCGAGCGCTTGCGAATGACCGAAGATGCCCTGCACAACGCGGGTCAGGGGCTGTGGTTGGCCTGTGTTGAACAGCTCAGCCACGACCTGCCAGAACAACAGTACAACACCTGGATCAAGCCACTGACGGCCAGCGTCAGCGAAGACTTCGCCAAGGTCACCGTGTACGCGCCCAACCGCTTCAAACTCGATTGGATTCGCACGCAATACGCCGGGCGCATCGTGGCTTTGCTGGAAGCCCTGTGCGGCCACAGCGTGACCCTGGAATTGGCGGTGGCCCAGCGTGAATCGGTCACCCGCACCTATGTGCGTCCTGCG
This sequence comes from Comamonas denitrificans, assembly GCF_042654745.1. Taxonomy (NCBI): domain Bacteria; kingdom Pseudomonadati; phylum Pseudomonadota; class Betaproteobacteria; order Burkholderiales; family Comamonadaceae; genus Comamonas; species Comamonas denitrificans. The sequence goes on along the minus strand of NZ_JBHSEY010000056.1, from coordinate 18,765 downwards.
GCTGCGGCCGACCAGGGTGCCCCAGCAAGCCATGCCAGCGCAGGGCCCGCGCACGCCCCCACGGCGCAGGAGGCCGCCCCGGCCACCCCCGTTTTTCGCACCCGTTTAAACCCGGCTTTGACCTTTGAAACCTTGGTTGAAGGCACGGCCAACCGCATGGCCCGCGCGGCCGCGCTGCATGTGGCCGGTGCGCCGGGGCAGCTGTACAACCCGCTGTTTATTTATGGTGGCGTGGGCTTGGGTAAAACCCACTTGATGCATGCTGTGGGTAACAAATTGCTGGAGGACAAACCCGATGCCAAAGTGCTTTACATCCATGCCGAGCAATTTGTCTCGGATGTGGTGAAAGCCTACCAGCGCAAGACGTTTGACGAGTTCAAGCACCACTACCACTCGCTGGATTTGCTGCTGATTGACGATGTGCAGTTTTTCGCCAACAAAGACCGCACGCAAGAGGAATTTTTCAACGCCTTTGAAGCCCTGCTGGCCAAAAAAAGCCACATCGTCATGACCAGCGACACCTACCCCAAGGGGCTGGCCGACATTCACGAGCGCCTGGTCTCGCGCTTTGACTCGGGGCTGACGGTGGCCATTGAACCGCCCGAGCTGGAAATGCGCGTGGCCATTTTGATCAACAAGGCGCGCGCCGAAGGCTCAGAAATGCCCGAAGACGTGGCGTTTTTTGTCGCTAAAAACGTGCGCTCCAACGTGCGCGAGCTGGAAGGGGCGCTGCGCAAAATTTTGGCCTACTCGCGCTTTAACCAAAAGGAAGTGTCCATCCAGCTGGCCCGCGAGGCGCTGCGCGATTTGCTGTCGATTCAAAACCGCCAGATCAGCGTGGAAAACATCCAAAAAACCGTGGCCGATTTTTACAAAATCAAAGTCGCGGACATGTACAGCAAGAAGCGCCCGGCCAGCATTGCCCGGCCCCGCCAAATTGCCATGTATTTGGCCAAAGAGCTGACGCAAAAAAGCCTGCCCGAGATTGGCGAGCTGTTTGGCGGGCGCGACCACACCACGGTGCTGCACGCGGTGCGCAAAATTTCGGCCGAGCGCCAGACCAACACCGAACTCAACCAACAACTGCACGTGCTGGAGCAGACCCTCAAGGGCTAGCCCCATCCAGGTTTGCAGCCCCCGCAGAGCACGGCAAAATCACCCCTTTTTATCTGACGACCCCATCGAGGCAGACATGATTCTTTTCAAAACCACACAAGACAAAGTCCTGGCCGTACTGCAATCTGTCTGCGGCATCGTCGAGCGGCGCCACACCATGCCGATTCTGGCCAACGTGCTGCTGCACAAGGTGGGCAACGCGGTGCAGCTGACCACCAGCGATCTGGAAATTCAAATCCGCACCACCGCCGAGCTGGGCGGCGACGAGGGCGACTTTGCCACCACCATCGGCGCGCGCAAGCTGATGGACATCTTGAAAACCATGCCCGCCGACCAAACGGTGACGCTGGAGGCCAACGCCGACAAAATCTTGCTCAAAGGCGGCAAAAGCCGCTTTACCCTGCAGTCGCTGCCCGCGCCAGACTTCCCGCTGGTGCAAGAGGCCCCCAGCTTTGGCCCCACCTTCAGCGTGCCGCAAAAAACGCTCAAAGACCTGATGCACCAAGTCTCGTTTGCCATGGCGGTGCAAGACATTCGCTACTACCTGAACGGCATTTTGTTCGTGGCCGAGGGCAATACCCTGAGCCTGGTGGCCACCGACGGCCACCGCCTGGCCTGGGCCAGCGCCGAGCTGGATGTGCAGGTCGAGCCCAAGCAAGAAGTCATCCTGCCGCGCAAAACCGTCCTAGAGCTGCAACGCCTGCTGTCCGATGCCAGCGGCGACAACGCGCCGCGCATCACGCTGCAATTTGCCAACAACCAGGCCAAATTCAGCTTTGGTGGCATGGAATTTGTCACCAAACTGGTCGAGGGGAAATTCCCCGATTACCAGCGTGTCATCCCCGCCAACCACCACCAGCAAATCGTGCTGGGCCGCGCGGCGCTGCTGGCCAGCTTGCAGCGCACCGCCATCATGACCAGCGACAAATTCAAGGGCGTGAGCCTGACGGTGCAACCCGGCGTGCTGCGCGTGGCCAGCAACAACGCCGAGCAGGAAGAGGCCGTCGATGAGCTGGACATTGCCTACGACGGCCCGCAGATCGACATCGGCTTTAACGTCAGCTACCTGATTGATGTGCTGGCCAACATGGGCCAGGAGATGGTGCAAATCAACCTGCTGGACAGCAACAGCTCGGCCCTGATCACCGTGCCCGAGAGCGCACGGTTTAAATACGTCGTCATGCCCATGCGGCTTTGATAGCTACAAAACAAATAGCTTTTTGCGCTTGCAATAAGCTATTTTCTATACTATTTATTCTCCAGATTCAATTTATTCAAGCGCAACCCGCTCTTGAATTATGAGCAAAGGCTTTGTATGAGCGAGCAGCACAGCGACACCCTTCCCCTCCCCGAGAACCCCAGCGACGGCTACGGCGCGGGGGCCATCCAAATCCTGGAAGGGCTGGAAGCCGTGCGCAAACGCCCCGGCATGTACATCGGTGACACCAGCGACGGCACCGGCCTGCACCATTTGGTGTTTGAGGTGGTGGACAACTCCATCGACGAGGCGCTGGCCGGGCACTGCGACGACATTCTGGTCACCATCCATGCCGACGGTTCGCTGTCGGTCATCGACAACGGCCGGGGCATTCCCACGGCGGTGAAGATGGACGACAAGCACGAGCCCAAGCGCAGCGCGGCCGAAATCGCCCTGACCGAACTGCACGCAGGCGGCAAGTTCAACCAAAACAGCTACAAAGTGTCGGGCGGCCTGCACGGCGTGGGCGTGTCCTGCGTGAATGCGCTGTCCAGCTGGCTGAAGCTGACCGTGCGGCGCGATGGCAAAGCGTATGAAATTGATTTTTCGCGCGGCTTTGTGCAAAACCGGCTGATTGAAGTGGTCGATGGCTTTGAGACCTCGCCCATGCGCGTGCTGGGCGACAGCGACAAGCGCGGCACCAAAGTCCACTTTCTGCCCGACACCGAAATCTTTAAAGAAAACAACGAATTTCGCTACGAAATCCTGGCCAAGCGCCTGCGTGAACTGAGCTTTTTGAACAACGGCGTGCGCATCCGCCTGAAAGACGAGCGCGACGGCAAAGAGGATGATTTCTCGGGCGCTGGCGGCGTGAAGGGCTTTGTCCAATTCATCAACGGCACCAAAAAAGTGCTGCACCCCACCACCTTTTATGCCGAGGGCCATCGCCCGGCAGAAAGCTACGGCGGCATTCCCGGCACCGAAATCGGCGTGGAAGTGGCCATGCAATGGAACGACAGCTACGCCGAACAGGTGCTGTGCTTTACCAACAACATCCCCCAGCGCGACGGCGGCACCCACCTGACCGGCCTGCGCGCGGCCATGACGCGGGTGATTGGCAAATACATCGAGCAAAACGAGCTGGCCAAAAAAGCCAAGGTCGATGTCACCGGCGACGACATGCGCGAAGGCCTGTGCTGCGTGCTCTCGGTGAAAGTGCCCGAGCCCAAATTCAGCAGCCAAACCAAGGACAAGCTGGTGTCCAGCGAAGTGCGCGCGCCGGTGGAAGACATCGTCGGCAAGCTGCTGACCGAGTACCTGGAAGAAAACCCCAACGATGCCAAGGTGCTGTGCAACAAAATCATCGATGCCGCCCGCGCCCGTGAAGCCGCCCGCAAAGCCCGCGAAATGACGCGCCGCAAAGGCGTTTTGGACGGCATGGGCCTGCCCGGCAAACTGGCCGACTGCCAAGAAAAAGACCCGGCGCTGTGCGAAATCTACATCGTGGAGGGCGACTCGGCCGGCGGCTCGGCCAAGCAAGGGCGCGACCGCAAATTCCAGGCCATCCTGCCCCTGCGCGGCAAGATTTTGAACGTGGAAAAAGCGCGCTACGAAAAACTGCTCTCCAGCCAGGAAATCATCACCCTGATCACCGCGCTGGGCACCGGCATTGGCAAGGTCAGCGAAGACTCCAACAAAAGCAGCAGCGACGACTACAACCCCGACAAGCTGCGCTACCACCGCATCATCATCATGACCGACGCGGACGTGGACGGTGCGCACATCCGCACCCTGCTGCTCACCTTCTTCTACCGCCAGATGCCCGATCTGGTCGAGCGCGGCCACATCTACATCGCCCAGCCGCCGCTGTACAAGGTGAAAAACGGCAAGGAAGAGCTGTACCTGAAAGATGGCCCCGCGCTGAACCGCTACCTGCTCAAAATCGCCCTGCGCGATGCCAGCGTCAGCACCGGGGGCGCCAACCCGCGCACCATCGAGGGCGAAGAACTGCAGCGCCTGGCCGACATGCACCTGGCCGCCGAGAACGTGATTGAGCGCCTGTCTAACTTTATGGATGCTGAAGCCCTGCGGGCCATCGCCGATGGGGTGCAGATTCACCTAGAAACGCTGGCCGATGCTGCGGAATGCGCTCCTATTTTAGAAGCAAAACTGCGCGAGCTGACCACCACCGGCGTACCCGCCGCCGTCACCGCCGAGATCGACCCGCAAAGCGACAACCCCATTTTGCGCATCAGCCGCCACCACCACGGCAACATCAAAAGCTCCATCCTCACGCAAGAATTTGTGCGCAGCAGCGACTACGCCGCGCTCAGCGCCGAAGCGCAAAGCTTCAACGGCCTGCTACAAGACGGCGCCAAAGTCACGCGTGGCGAAGGCGACAAAGCCCGCACAGAAAAAGTCACCGACTTCCGCCAAGCCATGCAGTGGCTGATTCGCGAAGCCGAGCGCACCACCGCCCGCCAGCGCTACAAAGGCCTGGGCGAAATGAACCCCGAGCAGCTGTGGGAAACCACCATGGACCCCAACGTGCGCAGCCTGCTGCAAGTGCAGGTGGGCGACGCCATCGAGGCCGACCGCGTGTTCACCATGCTCATGGGCGACGAGGTCGAACCCCGCCGCGATTTCATCGAAACCAACGCCCTGCGGGCAGGCAATATTGACGTGTAGAGCGTTGCACACTTTGAAAAAATAACAGCCTCCAACTGGCTTCCGGCCCTTTTACAGCAAGGGCTGGAAGCTCTTTTTTTATGCAGTGCCCGCCCAAACGATGCCGCCGTGATAGCCATGCACCTTGAAGAACTCCAGCGCCTCTTGGCCGGTGGTGAAGACAGCCAGCACCAGTTCAAGCGCGAAATCACCCACCCGGACAGCTTGGCTGCCGAGCTGGTAGCCCTGTCCAACAGTGGCGGCGGGCAGATTTTTGTTGGGGTGGAAGACGATGGCCGGATCAGCGGCCTGAGCCCACAGCAGGTACGCGCTTTTAACCAGTTGCTCAGCAATACTGCCAGCAACAACGTGCGCCCACCCATCCACCCCAGCACCCAAAACATCGTTACCGAACAGGGTGTTGTCATCGTGGTGACGGTGGCTGCGGGCCTGAACCAGCCCTACATGGACGCACAGGGCCGCGTGTGGGTCAAGAACGGCGCAGACAAACGCCACGTCACCTCGCGTGAAGAAATGCAGCGCATGTTCTTGAACGCCGGGCTGATCCAGGCCGACACCCTGCCCGTGCCGGGCACCAGCGTGGCTGATATGGATTGGGCCGCTTTTGATGCCTACTACCGCAAACGCTTTAACCAACCCTGCCCCGAAGCCGAGCACACCGCCAGCCTTACCAGCCTGGGCCTGCTCAAAAACCAGCAACTGACCTTGGCCGGGGTGCTGCTGTTTGGCCTGCAGCCCCAGCGCTGGCTGCCCGTGTGCATGGTCAAAGCCGTGGCGTTCTATGGCAACTCGATTGGCGATACCCAGTACCAAGACAGCGAAGACATTGACGGCACCCTGAGCGCGCAGTTTCAGCGCAGCTTTGCCTTTATCAAGCGCAACTTGCACCACGTGCAAAACGGCAGGGGCTTTAACACCCTGGGCGAGCTGGAAGTGCCGCCCATCGCACTGGAAGAGCTGCTGGTCAACGCCCTGATGCACCGCGATTACTTTGACAGCGCCTCCATTCGCATCCTGGTGTTTCGTGACCGCATTGAAATCATCAGCCCCGGCCACCTGCCCGGCAACCTGAGCACCGAGGACATCCAGCACGGCAAAACCAAGCGCCGCAACCCCATCTTGAGCGAACACGCCGCCCACCTGCTGCCCTACCGGGGGCTGGGCAGCGGCATTCACCGGGCGCGCCAAGCCTGGCCGCAGATCGAGTTGCAAGACCACCGCAGCGGCAATGAATTTAGGGCCGTGGTGGCGCGGCCCAAGCCCACCACGCAAGTGATTGCACCCGCAGGCATAGGCGCAGAGGGGACTCGCCCACCAGCCACCCCCGAAGTCACCGACCCAGTCACCGACCTAGTCGCCGACCCAGTCGTGCGGTTGCTGCGGGTTTTGGTGGATGGCGCACTGCCACCTTCTGAAATACAGCACCGCCTTGGTCTCAAACATCGCCCCACCTTCCGTGCCAACTATTTGCATCCCGCGCTGGCGGCAGGCTGGGTAGAAATGACCCTCCCCGACAAACCCACCAGCCGCCTGCAGCGCTATCGGCTGACTGAGGCGGGGCAAGCGCTGGTGCCACCACAGCAGGGCCACAACCCATGAAGAGCGGCATTTCGCGCATCCGCAACCCGGTGATTGCCCGCGTATTCCGCGAGCTGGGCTTGACCGAACAATGGGGCAGCGGCATTAAGCGCATCTTTGAATCCGCCGCACAACAAGGCCTGCCCGAACCCCTGATTGAGGAAATAGCCACCGGTATTCGGTTGCGTATCTGGCTGGCACAGCCCCACGCGGCGGGACAAACGCCTGCCCCTGCGGATGACACCTCTATCCTGCAACGGCTAGAGTCACGGCTAGAGTCACGGCTAGAGTCAAAACTGGCAGCCAAGGTGCTCATGCACCTGACCACCCAGCCCATGGGTAAGGCCGATCTGGCCAAGGCACTGGGCCATACCACCGTATCGGGCGAGTTGCACAAGCAAATTCGCCGCCTGCTGGACTCAGGGCACATCGAAATGACCCTCCCCGACAAGCCCACCAGCCGCCTGCAGCGCTACCGGCTGACTGAGGCGGGGCAAGCGCTGGTGCAGCAGGAGCGCCCATGACCCAGCCCTGCATCCTGCACATCACACGCAACTTGCCCCCGCTGGTGGGTGGCATGGAGCGGCTGAACTGGCACATTGCCGTGAAACCAACCCTATGAAATCCAAAATTTTGATCGTCGGCGGAGCCGGCTATATCGGCTCTCACATGGTGCTGCGACTTGCCCAGGCGGGATACGACGTTGTAGTTTTCGACAACCTGAGCCATGGCCACCGGGATGCCGTGCTGGCTGGAGAGCTGGTCGTGGGCGATCTGGCCGACCGGGCCATGCTGGCGCGCCTGTTCGCTGCCCACCGCTTTGATGCGGTGATGCACTTTGCGTCCTCCATCCAAGTAGGGGAATCTGTGCAGCAGCCTGCCCGCTACTACGCCAACAACGTGGGCAACACCATCCACCTGGTAGAGGCCATGATCGAACACGGCGTGCAGCGCCTGATCTTTTCTTCGACTGCCGCTATTTTTGGTGATCCGATCCGCATTCCCATCGATGAGACGCACCCACGCCAGCCGGTCAATCCCTATGGCTGGAGCAAATCCATGGTGGAGCAGATACTGGCCGATTGCGACTGCGCGCACGGTTTGCGCTCTGTGGCATTGCGCTATTTCAACGCTGCGGGCGCACACCCCGATGGCCTACTGGGGGAGCGCCACGACCCCGAGACACACCTGATCCCACTGGTGCTGCAGGCGGCATCCGGGCGAAGAACACATATTGGCGTGTTTGGCACCGATTACGACACCCCCGACGGCACCTGCATCCGCGACTACATCCACGTGCAAGACTTGGTCGAGGCCCACCTGCTGGCGCTGGATTGGCTGCTGCAGGGAAAAGCCTCCACCGCTTTCAACTTAGGCAATGGGCACGGCTTTTCGATTCGTGAAGTGATTCATGCCGTAGAAACCGTCACCGGCCAGCGTGTGGCCGTGCAAGATTTACCTCGCCGCCCCGGCGACCCCGCCATCCTGGTGGCCGACAGCACCCGCGCCCGCGCTGCGCTGGGCTGGCAACCGCAATACACCGATTTGCACGACATCGTGCGGCATGCGTGGATGTGGGAGCGCAAACGATTCAGCCCCACCTTGCAGCCTTTGGATGGGGCTGAAACTCAAAACTAATAGCTCTTTGCGCTTACTGAATAAGGGCTAAATGCCAATTTGAAGCTTAAAACGTATGCGCTAGGTGATGCTGGCTACACGCCAACCCACCCACCAGACTGCAAAACCACTCACTTTATACAAGCGCCTGCCACTTAAAAATAAAAGGTTTCAAGCACTTTTGATGCCAAAACCCTTATTTATCAAGCGCAAGCAGCTTAATTTTTAGAAGCACATTGGCTGCGCTAAAACGAATCCAGCGCGACAAAGCCCACGGGCTGGGCTGTTTGCGCGTCAATAGCACCATCTACGTGGTTTGGCAAGAAGGGAAAGCGATTTTTTGATAGCTACTTTCGCCTGCTAAATAAGGGCGGATTTAAATCTGAAGAGCAACACCCGGTGTTCAGTGAATGAGGGTGGAGTATTGCGGGCTATTCAGGAGCAGCTCCCCGTAAAGCTCCAGCGGTGATCGTACCCTGAGTCCCTTGCGCGGGCGACCATTGATCTGGTCGTAGGCAGACTCTGGCGCATCGGCGGGGCAATGCCATTGAGCTTGTCAGTGAAGGCCTGCAGCACGTTCGCGGCGCTAGCGGGCTTGGGGTGAGGCAGCTTGACCAGGATCAGCAGCGGGCTAGTGCGCTCGACCAAGGTACCCACTGCGCTGGCATTGCCTTCGCCCTTGATGAGGTCGCCCTCCCAGTGGCCTGGAAACTGGTGATCCTACACCTCGGGCGGAAGCAGGTGGATGCTGAGCATATCGGGGATCTGGCCACGCCGGTTTTGGCCCTTACTGCGTGGCGCAGGCAGGCGATCAGCTCCTTGCAAAGCTCACCCACGGGTTGGGCATAGATGCAGTTGCAGATGGTTTCGTGCGACACGCGAAGCTCATGGCGATTGGGGTAGATGCGCGCCAGTGCCAGGGCAATCTGTTGGGGCGACCAGCGCTGTCGCAGCAAGTGCTGCACAAGGTCAAACAAGATAGTGTCCTTGTGCAGTTTACGCATCGGCGGCCCTATCTGCGGCACAGCTGGTAGCTTTGCTGGCCCGCATTGCTGCTGTACTGGCCAGCTGAGGAGTTGCAGCGCAGTTCACTGCGATGGTGCTGGCCGAGCGGCTGAGAACGCTGGCGATCTCACACGAACACTGTAGTTTTGCTGCTTGAGGCTGGCGAGGGTCACACGGTCTTCGGGTTGGAGTTGGCGGTAGATTCTGGGCTGCTGCGACATCTGCATACCTTACGGCAGGTCAGGTATTGCACTTCAGATTTGAATCCGCCTTTTTTGATTCTTCATGATATTCGTCGTCAATATTCACATTCCATATAGCTGACTTATCTGATTCCCCACACAAAATAGCTTCAACTGCCAGCTTTGCTGTAAGCATGGAATGATCTTGATTGTTATAACGGTGCATTCCATTACGACCAATAAGGTAAAGATTACTAAAATTATCCAACCATTCACGCACCTGTGGAAATTCTTGGTAGGCTCCAAAATAGGCCGGATATGTCTTTGGTACGCGTACCACTGTGCCATCTAGCACGTCACGCTGATCAATCATTCCAATTTTTTCCAACTCACTAGCAGCAAAAATACGCATTTGTTCATCGCTCATGCACCACAAATCATCGCCTTCTTGGCAAAAATATTCAAGGCCAAGCCAAACATTTTCTGAGTCAGCAACCAAATCTGGACTCCAGTTATTAAACACCTGCAAGCGGCCAATGCGCACATCACGCTCTTGTATATAAATCCAGTTATCTGCAGGCATGTTGGTGCTTGATGCACTACGCGCCTGAGAATTAGCACGCATACGTGATAGCAGCAAACCCACTGTAATAAAATCCCGGTAGGGTAGCTCGGTAGCGATTCTTTCTATTTTCTCTGGCGCAGGTGGATTCATCCCAGAAACCAAATCTTTTATCGGCATTGTTGAAATAAAATAATCCGCATTAAGTTCCTGCCTAATTCCAGCATTACTCTCCACAAGCACTGCATTTACTCTCTCATTTTTATTTGCAATCGATACAACTTTCGTTTCATACCTAATCTCCCCTCCTAAAGCAACAATCTGCCGAGCCACCTCTTCCCATAATTGCCCAGGACCGAGCCGAGGATAAAGAAATTTCTCAATCAAACTTGTTTTTGTTGCTGCTGTATTTTTTCCAAAAAGACGCCTCAATGCATGACGAAGAGCTTCAAAAACAGAAAGTCCTTTAATTCGTTGCGCCCCCCACTCAGCACTGATGCGATCACAAGAAATCCCCCAGACCTTTTCTGTATAGTCTTTGAAAAAAGTCTGATACAACTCAGCACCAAAACGGTTAATAAAAAAATCTTCCAATGACTTTTCCAATCGCCGAGGGAACAGCATCGCCAAGACATAGCTAAAACCTATGCGAACCAATCTCAATAAACCCAAATTAGACAATGTTGCCCCATTTAGCTTTATTGGGTAATCAAAATATTTTCGCAAAAAATAAATACGAGACAGACGATCTCGCACAAGCATCATCTTGCCTTGTGCAATTTTTTTTTCCGCCCCAGATAAATCTGCATTAACTTGACGACGCTGACCTTGATAAGCAATTTCTACATCTTTTTCACTGGCTGATATAGGCAAAATCTCATTCCACCAATTCATAACCCAATCGCTTTTAGAGAAAAAGCGATGGCCGCCAATATCCATGCGATTTCCTTTATAAACAATGGTGCGCGAAATTCCGCCCACGCTATCTGATGCCTCCAAAACAATAGGCACCATACGTCCATCACGGGCCAGCTCTAGTGCTGCAGTTAATCCGGCAGGGCCGGCTCCAATGATGATGACCACGGGTTTTTTCATATCAAATCCTTTCGGAACAAAATTTTTTAGGTGCCATTTCGAAACAATAACAACTTTCGCAATGCAAAATTAAATACAAAGGTTCCCCCTGCAGCTGATATTTTACTGAGTTCCGGCTGTATTTTTAAAACCTCAATTCCGACCAAAAGAACCGACTCGGTTACACCCAACCCCAAAATACCAATAAACAAAAAGCTCACAAATTCTATAGCAGGCGACTGACCAAGCGAACGATTTTTAAAAACAAAAAGAATACTCAACCACCAAACCGATGCCACACCAGCAGAAAACCCCAAAATTGCCGCAAAAAACCAGGAAGCCCCCCCCAAGCGCATCGCTACTGAAAACAGACTCAGATCAATCAAAAGCCCAATCAAAGAAACTAAAAAATACCGTGCCAGTTCGTTTGCTAACAGGCTATTTTTGCCAACATTTGTATTAATAATTTTACTTATATTAAAACTCATTTTTTTATTATTCTTCACTATGGGTAAAAAAATCTGTGCAGCGATACAAGTAGTAATTAATCTGCCGATCGCCCTTACTTCCACCCATAATTGACCATGTCCCTTGGGGTGCGGTTTGAAGTCGGTCAGTAAGAACAAGATAATCTGGTCCAGCACCATTAGCGCACAGCGTATTTATTTGCTGATCATCTACAGAGCATGCATTGTTGCTATTCAAGTTATTTAGCAGACTGCAAATTTGCTTTTGCATATAAAATATATCAAACATTTTTTGGCGACGTACTACTTCAACTGCAGTACCCCGGTTAAATGCTATACCAGCCGCTTGTTGTGAATTGACGAAGCTGGGCCTGTTTAAAATAATCCAAGATGCCAACAGTTCATCTTCCCAAAATACCTGAACCCCTGGCTCAAGCGAAACACCAAACAAATTGGGAGAATATTGGGCTGACTCGATATAATTTGTCCATTTACTACGCCTATCCCACACATCTACTGTATGGGTCAGTGCAAGAAGAAGAACAGCGACAAGTACAATACGCAAGTATCTAACCCGCTCCCAAGCGATTAAACCCAAATAGATGAGTATCCCCGCCACTAATGGGTAGCTGGCCAACATGAATTCTGGCCGCACGGCTTCGCGCACACCCTCCATACGTGCATAAATCATCCAAACGCCTTGAGCATATTTGGCCAGTCCTAAAACCAGTGTTAACCAAGCAAAACCGCGCAACGTACGCACCAACCACGGAGAAACCGTTACCATCAAACGCGGCCATACAAGATACAGTGGGATCATGGCCAAGATTGCCAATGGAGAGGGAGCAATCGCACCCAGTGGCACCCCATAGACTACGATCGCTAACAAGAGTGCTAGGCGTGGACTAAAGCTGTAATCAGAGCGCCACTGCATTATCAGTAACCAAGGTACACTGGCCATAGCAAGCCAGTGCAGCAACCACTGAGTGCGCCACAATTGCAGGCCTGTTGGCAAAACCAAACCAAAAAAATCAGCCAAAACTAAGGTCGCCAACATACCCAGCACAGTCGCAATGATGGCACCTCGCATGACGGATTGAAGGCGACCAGTAGCACGCTGTATCACCAGCCAACCCAGAAAAATATCCGTTAACCAATAGCCCCAAGCTTCATACTGCCAGGATGAGATAAACACTTGAGGTGTTAGCTCGGCAATTTGGTTATGCCACCATGGATCGTGACGTATGACCAATTGATTAAAAGGCACAATACCCCAAAAACCTAGACCAACTATTGGTATGGCTAGCCACAGCAAGTGCCACCAGCGCTTGTCTTGCCAGACCAGTACGCCAAAGGCCAGCATGGGGATGGCTAAGGCTTGCAACGGATGGATGCTGGCGGCCAACAGCCAACATATGGCGGCGAGCCAGCGCCGATTAACAAGCCAAGCTGTTAAAGTAGCCAACACCAAAGGCTCTGCAATCGAACGCCCTGAAAAAAAAGGCTCTGCATAAGAAAAAATAAGATGCCCACCGTAACCCGCAGGCAGTATAAGTACAGCCAATAACGCATAAAACCGCTGCTCAGCAATAAACAGTGTGCGTAGCAGGGCGAATGATGCAGCTGTAAAAGCAGAGAGAGCTATCAGTGTCAGCGTTAAAAAAATTTCTGCTGGACGAAAGTAGTTCAGTAGCCAAGCGACTAGTTCAGGGAAAAAGGTATATTGGCTTTGACTGCCGTAAGAAAAAAATAAATCTTGTGCAAACTGTTGTGGTTCGCGTACCAGCAGGGCCTGCCCCAAATACAGAACGCTGTCGTGGCGTATGCCATGGTAAGGATGCAAATACAAGAGCCAAAAAACTGCTAACGAGATCGCAGCCAAACGGGCACTATGGGGTGAATTTTGCATACTTAAAAAAAGCGGCCGAAGCCGCTTTCATTTTTTCCTAAGATTTCTTTTAACGGCAAGAACCAGGAGCCCACTTTGCCGGCGTAGCCACGCAAGCCCATGAAGAAATACCGTTCGTGCCTGCTGCAGTAGGTGTCAATTTAACCTCCACAGCTGTGCCATCGATAGTCCCCCCAGCAGTAACTTCACCGGACGTCGCATTGACGCTCAGAGTCGATACAAATTTTGTAGAAGTGAAAGAACTACCACAAGTGTCAAGATTTGAAAAACCGGACGACTGGACAATTTCGGTCACACAGGTACGAGCACTAGATGCAGCCAAAACTACTTCCGATACTTTGGCCTTAGCCGTGTAATCCTGATAAGCCGGCAAAGCCACGGCAGCCAAAATACCAATAATCGCCACGACGATCATCAGTTCGATCAGGGTAAAACCCTTTTGCACAGAACGCATAGTACGTTTCATAACAAGCTCCTTAGAGTGAGTAAAAAATGAAAACGCAAAGGTTTAAGCAAAGACCGTGCCAACTTTTCTCGCACTGGGCAAACCCTGGCGACAAGGCCGTGTGTCGCAGGGCCAAAGGACAAAAAGCCATGGCTTTGTCGCCAAAAATCAGCGACACGCTGGTTTGTCGCGCAAAAATAACGACACGCGCGCGCTGGTAACGCCATGCTGTGGGCCCAGCGCCCGCTCTCTACAATGCCGCTATGTCTGCGCTGCCCTGCCCCCACCTTTCGATTAGCCTGCACACCGCCGCCATCTTGACGGGCCGCAGTGTGCGCACTTGGCAGCGGCGCATTGAAGAGGGCTTGGTGCCGCGCCTGGGCAGTGGTGTGCGGGCATTGGTGCCTTTTGAGGCGGTGCAGCAATCCATGGAGGGTGTGCCAGGCGAGGCAGCCAACGCTTGGAGTGCGCAGGATGTGCAAACCCTGGTGCGGGCCGACCAGGGCGAGGCGCTGGCCCAGGCGCAGATGGGCAGCCAGTTTGCATTGCTGGCCTTGCGCGGTGCTGCGCCAGCCACCCCGCCCGCGCCGGGGCACGACGCGGGGCGCATTGCCCACTATTTTTTGGAGCGGGCGGCCGAGCAGGCGCAGGCCGATGCCATGCACTGGCTGGGCCTGCTGTATGCGGCGGGGCTGGGGCCGGCCGGTGATGCCAGTGATGCGGATGCCAACAACAACGCCATGGCGCTGATGTGGATTGCCAAGGCCGCCGCGCATGGACATGCGATTGCCCGCCAGCAGTTGGCGGCTTTGTTGCCAAATGTGCCCAACTTGCCCGCTGGCGGCCAGGCTTAAAACGGTTGGGCAGTCCGGGCCTTCTCTTTTTTACAATCTAGCCATGACCTTTCTTGACATGCTGCGCGATGCCACGGCTCGCAACCATTCCTTGCTGTGCGTGGGCCTTGACCCCGAACCGGCCAAATTCCCCACCCACTGGCGCGGCGATGCTTCCAAAATTTTTGATTTTTGTGCTGCCATCGTGGATGCCACCGCCGATGTGGTGTGCGCTTTTAAGCCGCAAATTGCCTACTTTGCCGCCCATGGGGCGGAGGCGCAGTTAGAAAAGCTGATCGCCCATATGCGCAGCGTTGCGCCGCAGGTGCCGGTGATTTTGGACAGCAAGCGCGGCGATATTGGCTCCACCGCCGAGCAGTACGCGAAAGAGGCGTTTGAGCGCTACGGGGCGGATGCGGTGACGCTTTCGCCCTTTATGGGACTGGATTCGGTGCTGCCTTATTTGGAGTACGAGGGCAAAGGGGCCTTTTTGCTGTGCCGCACCTCCAACCCCGGCGGGGACGATTTTCAGGCGCAAACTTTGGCGAATGTGCCCGGCCAACCTACGCTGTTTGAGCACATTGCCCAGCTGGCGCAGGGGCCGTGGAACACCAATGGCCAGCTGGGCCTGGTGGTGGGGGCCACGCGCCCGCAAGAGATTGAGCGCGTGCGGGCGGTTGCGCCAACGCTGCCGCTGCTGATTCCTGGCGTGGGCGCACAGGGGGGTGATGCGGTGGCCACGGTGCAAGCGGCGCAAGGCGGGCCGATGGTGATTAATTCCTCGCGGGCGATTCTTTACGCCAGCGCGGAAATGGACTTTGCGACAGCAGCCCGGGCGGTTGCCCTGGAGACGCGCATTGCGTTGAACAACGCGGCGTTGCAGGCCTAAGTCACCGTTTTCAAGGGTTTTTCCTAGGAAAAAAAGTCCATGTTGCTGACAAAGCACCATGGACTTTTTTAACGACCTTGGATAAAAATAGAACTATCGTTCGTTTTTATCGTCAGCTTGAGAATTGCCTTTTGCAAGCCTCCTGGCAGACATCTGAAAGAGAGTTTTTCATGCAAGAGCGCGCCTGGCTGGCCCACTACCCCGAAGGCATCCCTGCCGAGATTGATCTGAGCCGCTACACCTCCTTGGTGGCGTTGATGGAGCAGGCTTTTGCCCAGCATGCGGGCCGGGTGGCGTTTAACTTTATGGGCAAGGACATGAGCTTTGCCGAGCTTGATCGTTTCAGCCAGGCGTTTGCCGCCTATTTGCAATCGCTGGGCTTGGCCCAAGGCGATCGTGTGGCGCTGATGATGCCCAACGTGCCCCAGTACCCGGTGGCCGTGGCAGCGGTGCTGCGGGCCGGGTTGGTGATTGTGAACGTCAATCCGCTGTACACCGCCCGCGAGCTGGAGCACCAGTTGAAGGATTCGGGGGCCAAGGCCATCGTCATCATCGAAAACTTTGCAAGCACTTTGCAGCAATGCATTGCCAACACGCAAATTCAGCATGTAGTGCTGTGCAGCATGGGCGACACCCTGGGCTGGTTCAAGGGCACGCTGGTCAATCACGTGGTGCGCAACGTCAAAAAGCTGGTGCCGCCGTTTGCACTGCCCCAGGCCGTGGCCTACAAAGACGCACTGCACAAAGGCGAAAGCGCCCCCTTTACCCGCCCCGAGATTGGGCCAGACGATATTGCCGTGCTGCAGTACACGGGCGGCACCACCGGGGTATCCAAGGGCGCAGTGCTGCTGCACCGCAACGTGATTGCCAACGTGCTGCAGGCCGAGGCCTGGTACGGCCCCGTGCTCAAGGACTTGCTGGCCGGTGGCGAACAAATCATCAGTGTGTGTGCCCTGCCGCTGTACCACATCTTCGCGTTTACGGTGAACATGATGCTGTCGATGCACATTGGCGGCAAAAACATCTTGATCCCCAATCCGCGCGATTTGAAAGCGACGCTCAAAGAGCTGTCCAAGCAGCGCTTTCACACCTTCCCGGCGGTCAATACCCTGTTCAACGGCTTGGCCCACCACCCGGATTTTGACTCGGTCGATTGGAGCCACCTGAAGGTATCGGTCGGCGGCGGCATGGCCGTGCAAAGCGCGGTGGCCAAGCTGTGGCTGGAGAAAACCGGTTGCCCCATTTGCGAAGGCTATGGCTTGTCAGAGACCAGCCCCATCGTCTCGTGCAACCCGGTGGCGGGCAAAGCGTTTACCGGCACCATTGGCTTGCCGGTGCCCAGCACGGATGTGATTTTGGTGGATGACGATGGCTTTGCCGTCCACGGCCAATCGGGCGAAATTGCCGTCAAAGGCCCGCAGGTGATGGCCGGTTACTGGCAGCGCCCCGATGAAACCGCCCGCGTTATGACCCCGGATGGCTATTTCCGCACTGGCGACATTGGCATCATGGACGAGCGCGGTTACTTCACCATCATTGACCGCAAAAAGGACATGGTGCTGGTCAGCGGCTTTAACGTCTATCCCAACGAGGTGGAAGAGGTGATTGCGCAAATGCCCGGTGTGCTGGAATGCGCTGTGGTCGGCGTGCCAGACGAAAAAACCGGCGAGGCCGTCAAGCTGGTCGTCGTGGTGAACAGTCCGCAGATTACCGAGCAAGCCATTCGCGACTTCTGCAAAGGCAAGCTGACCAATTACAAGCACCCCAAGATCATTGAATTTCGCCAGGAACTGCCTAAAACCCCCGTCGGCAAGGTGCTGCGCCGCGAGCTGCGCCAAAGCCAAGCGTAAGCGCCGACCTGTGGTCTAAGGCGGCAGCCAAGCCACAATCAGGGACAATCCGGGCCGGGCCTCTCGTTGCGGGAGGCCCGGTTTTTTGCTTCTGCGCCCTGCGCCTTTTTTTTGCCTGTCTTGCCATGCCCCTTGCCATTGTTAGCGCCCTGCCTGAAGAACAACAGGGCCTGCAGCTGCTGCTGACCCACACCACCACCGAACGCCATGCGGGGCGCACCTTTACCCGGGGCATGTTCCATGGGCAAGAAGTGGTGCTGGCCTTGAGCGGCATCGGCAAAGTGGCCGCTGCCACCACCACGGCGGTGTTGATGGAGCGTTTTGCCATTCAGCGTTTGGTTTTTACCGGTGTGGCCGGTGGGCTGGCCCCGCACGTGCGGGTGGGCGATGTGGTCGTGGCCACGCAGTTTGTGCAGCACGATATGGATGTGCGCCCCTTGTTTACCCGCTGGCAGGTGCCCGGCTACGCCGCGCCGCATTTTGATTGCGATGCGCAGCTTACCCAGGCGCTGGCGCATGCGGCGGCGCAGTGCATCAGCGCCGCACAGCAGTGGCAGTTGCCTTTGCTGGCAGGCCATGCGCCACAAGTCCACCACGGGCTGATTGCCAGCGGCGACCAATTTATTGTGGCGGCCAATACCTCGCAGCGCATTCACAGCGAGTTGCAGGCGGCCGGCTACCCGGTGCTGGCGGTAGAGATGGAGGGCGCAGCCATTGCCCAAACCTGCGCCGATTACGGCCTGCCCTTTGCGGCGGTGCGCACCATTTCTGACCGGGCGGACGACAGCGCCCACTTGGATTTCCCCTCGTTTGTGCAGTCGGTGGCCAGCCGCTATGCGCTGGAGATGATGCAGGCGTTGCTTAAAAATAAATAGCTGCTTGCGCTTTAATTTAAAGCGTTAAGCAGCTATTTTTAGATAAATTAAAGCAAATACGTGCGTAAAGCGCTCTTATTTTAATAGGGCTGGTGGGGCTTGCCTGTGCCCGCTGGCCCCCTCCACCTGAAAGATGGAGATGGCTTGCACCAACTCTTGACTCTGGCTGTTTAAGCTGGTGGCAGCCGCCGCCATTTCTTCGACCAGTGCGGCGTTTTGCTGGGTGACTTGGTCCATTTGCGTAATCGCCTCGCCCACTTGGATGACCCCTTCGGCCTGCTCGCGGCTGGCGTTGCTGATGGCGCTGACGATGGTGTTCACCTTGCCAATTGCGCCCACCATTTCTTGCATCGTCTCGCCCGTTTGCTGGGCCAAGGCATTGCCCGCGCCCACGCGCTGCACGCTGTCTTGACATCCTCCCCCACCTTAGCCTTCGGCCACCGCTTGCGCGGGAAGGAGGGGGATTCCTACGGTGCT
>NZ_JBHSEY010000055.1:0-36096 GCF_042654745.1 Comamonas denitrificans | reverse complement strand
TGCGGCACCTGGGCAGACACGCAGGTCTGCCCCTACTGGCATTGACCTTCATATGCTTTTTTTATTTCCGCTGGCCGGGTCTCGCCCCCACCCCCGTAGGGGCGAACCTATGTGTTCGCCCTGATTCCAGGATTCATGCCTGCGGCACCTGGGCAGACACGCAGGTCTGCCCCTACTGGCATTGGCCTTCATATGCTTTTTTTATTTCCGTTGGCCGGGTCTCGCCCCGGCCAGCGAACAAAAAATCAAAAAAACAAAGCAACTACCGCACACCCACCTTAAAAAACCAAAAAACCCAAGCGCTAAAAACCACCAAAAAAATAGCTGCAACCGCTGAAAATATCGCGGTTGCAGCTATTTTTACGCCTAAATGTTTACTGCCACTGCGGCAGCAGCTCTCTTTTTATTAGGCCGCTGTCGCCGTCAGCTGGCGCAGGTGGGTGCGCAAATCCTCATAGCCGCCGACGTAGGTGCTGCCTTCATCGGTGCGCACAAAAATTTGCGGCAGGCTGCGCACGGGTTGGCCGACCTGCTCTTGCAGCGCCTCGGCGGTGATGTCCTCGCCCACGGTCAAATACTGAAACGGCAGCGATTGAATTTGGCACAGCATGCGGGTTTTGTCGCAGTTCACGCAACCGGCTTTGCCGTAAATGATGACTTCCATAAAAAACTCCTGATAACAATAACGACAAGGTTTAAAAATCAACGTCGAACACTTGGTTCTCGTCGGTGCGGCGCATCACGCCGACTTTGTAGGCGGCAATGTCCTGCTCTTGCGGGGAGGCCTGGGTTTTGGAGATGTTGAGCCATTTCTCCATGAACTTCAGCGGGTTATGCGCCGGCAGGGTGTATTTGTCGGTGCTCAGGCCAAAGAGTTGGTAAACGTCTTTGGCGCAGTACAGCGTCCAGGCCGAAAGGCGGTCGGCGTTCATGCCCACCAGCTCGCGCCCTTCGGAGAACAGGTAGTTAATCCAGCGCAGTTCGCTCTCGACCACTTCCTCGATCATTTTTTCGATCTGCTCGCGGCACTGGGCAAAGGCGGTTTGGCCGCGCTCGGTTTTCAGCTCGTTGAGCAGCACGACGCGGTCAAGTTCGGCGTGGATTTCCAGCTCGTCCTGGGCAATTTTTTGAATTGCCTTGCCAATCGGCTGGAACAGGCCGGTGTCGCAAATGGCGAAGGTGACGGCAAAGCTGGCCATGAACTGGATGCGCTCCATGCAGAGCAGGGCCACGATGGTCATGAACACGGCGTTGTACGTGTCTTGGTCGTTGGGCAGCTGGCCGATGGCGTATTTGTGCGCGGCTTCGTAGCCAACGGCAAAGGCTTTGGCCACTTCGCTCAGGCGGTCGTGCGCCTCTTGCACGCGCAAAATTTCGTCGAGGATGACGCTGGGGTCGTCAAACGAGTTGCGCACAATTTCAGAGTAGGTGGCGGCGTGCACCACTTCGTTGTCCGAGATGCGCTGCCAAGCGGCCCACAGCTCGCTGGAGGTGATGAAGGGGGCCAGCACTGGCGCAATGGCGCGCGAGGCGACCGAGTCGGCCTCCCACTGCCAGGCCAGGGTTTTGATCATCATGTCGTAGGTGGCGCGGGTGCAGCTTTTGAACTCGGCGTTGCAGCTGGAGTAGTCAAACTCGTTTTCGTCCCAGTCCAGCGACTTTTGCGCTTTGTACAGCTTCCAGATTTCAGGATAGTGACGATTGACGGTATCGAACAGGCCCGGGCGCTGGCCCAGCAGCAGCAGAGGTTTTGCGTAATCGGTTTTGTCGTAGTTGAAGACGGTATCGGTCATGGCAGCTCTCCTTGGGCTTACAGGGTGCAGGCTTCGCAATCGGCATCTTCATCGCCGGCCGGGATGCCAACCGGAGCGATGGTCTGGGCAGCAGGAAGGTCGTCCACTTGGCGCATGCCGTTGGACGTTTTTTGGTTCATGTAGTACTTGGACTTCAGGCCCAGTTTGACGCGGTACAGGTAGTCCGAGATCAGCTCGGACGAGGCGATCGAGGCATCGCCAATCACGCGGCGGTAGAAGTCGGCAGAGATGCCCTGGTCGGTCCACTTTTGCATGATGGCGTACATCTCGGTCATGTCCTGGGTGGGCACGTCCCAGGCCGATTCGTAGCGCTCGGCCAGGGTGTCGCTGTCGGGGGCGGCCCAGTAGTTCACGCGCTGGTTGTCGGTTTTGATCATGGTCAGCTCGCGCACCGGGTACAGGCCGTTGGTGGTGCCCGAGGCGTTGGCGCTGGTCTCGGTGGGCATGTGCGCCACCAGCACCGAGTTGCGGATGCCACCATTGGCGACGATGGCGCGGCGCAGCGCCTCCCAGTCGTAGCGCAGGCTGAAGGGGGCGATTTTGTCCACGTGCTGGTTGCAGGTATCCAGCGGCAGCCAGCCTTCGGGCCAGCGGGTTTTGTGCATCCACGGGGCGTTGCCCAGCTCTTTGCCCAGCTTGAGGCTGGCGTTGAGCAGGTGGTAGTAGTGGCGTTCGGCCACTTCGTGCAAGAACTGCTTGCCTTCTTGGTTGGTGTAGCGCTTGCCTTCTTTGGCCATCAGGTGCGCCAGGCCCAAAATGCCCACGCCAGCGTTCAGGCGCTTGCGCGAGGTCACGCCCACCTGGGGCAGCTCGTAGTGGGCCAGGTGAATGCACTTGTCGATCATCAACAGGGCGTAATAGGCCACTTCGGCGTATTGCTCTTCGGATTCGACATTGGAGACGACGATGCCCGCCAGGTTGCAGGTGGCCACTTCGGGGGAAGAGCGGCGCACGATGAAGTCAATCGGCGTGCCGTCCAGCGCATCGCCCGCTTGCAGGTCATCGGGCCACATCAGGCGGCTTTGCGAGCCGCGCTGCACCTGCACCTGGGTCTTGCCGGGCAGGGTGCGGCGCGTGCCGTTGGCCATTTGCACCTCGACAAAAGAGATGTCGTCCTCGGCGTACAACTCGGTCACGTGGTTGTACGGCGCGGTGGGCAGGGCAATTTCGGCGCACAGGTTGGAGCTGTAAATCGTGTCTTTGAACGGCGTGTGGCGGTTCATCTCCGAGATGTTGTGCTCGTACACGCGGCCGGTTTCGTTCCACTCGTTGCTGGCGGTAATGAGCAGTTCGCGGGCGCTGACCCAGGTTTTGGGGAAATTCTCATCGGCCGCGTAGCGCTCGTAGATTTCCTCAAACTTGGCTTCATCGCCGCTGTACAGCGCCGCCTGCAGGTCGGGGGCGGTAAACACGTTGAACAAAAAGATGTCTTCGTTGCGGGCCACCTTGCGGGCAAAAAAGCGGTTGCCGCCCCAGGAATAATCCATGCCACGGATTTTTTTGTCCTCGGTGGACATGGGGTTCTTCAGGCGCAGCAGGGTGTCCACTTCGGGGTCGAAGATGGGGAAGTAGGTCGTGCACGCGCCGCCCCGGCCATTTTGCAAATTGGATTTGACCTCGGCCACCAGCGCCCGGTAGTAGGGCAGCTTGCCCTGGTGGCGGATGACACCGCCACGCACGGGATCGTTGATCGAGCGGGTGTTGATGTGCGCCCCAATGCCAGCGCTCATGTACGTCATGGTGTTGGCAATGTGGTTACCCACGGCAATCGAGCGGGCGTTGTCCCCCACCGTGTACAGGCAGCAGCTGGCGTAGCCGCGCAGCGGTGTGCCCAGGTTCACATGGTTGGGCGTAGGGGCGTTGATGCGGTTTTTCGACAAATGCTCGTAAAAACGCTGCACGTCGCGCATGCGCCGCTCGCGCGGTTGGTCCACCGACAAGGCCATGGCCATGCGCATGTAGATGAACTGGGGCGATTCGTAATAAACGCCCTTGACCCGGTCGGCAATGGCGTATTTGGTCAGGTGGGTGTGCAGCTGGTAGTGGGCGTATTCAAAATCGCGCTCGTGGTCGATCCATTCCTGAATTACCGCGTATTCCGATTCGGAATAATCCAGCATCTCCATAAACCCCAGCTGCTGCAGCTGGCGGTGCAAATCCAGCACCGTGGGGCGGCGATTGCGGTACAAATCCTTGCGGATCAAGGTGGCGTACAAACGCCCGGCCATGCGGTTGTACGACCAGGTATCAAAATTGAGGCAGGTGCGAATGAGCTGCTGCTGCAGCTCGCGCGAGGTGGCCGTGGTGGACATGGAGGACACCGTCTCCAGCACCGCCGAAGGCCAGTCCACCGAATCACCCAAAGACTGCGCGGCCCACTCCCCCCACTGGTTGAGCTTGGAGGGGGTGAACGGCTCGGTGTGGCCGTCGCGCTTAATGATGGATTCGAGCATGGTGTTTTTTAGCAAAAAAGACCGCGCATTTCGAAGAATTCGCGGTCAGTATCAATCTAGGAGCAAGAAAGGTAGCGTTGGCATGGAAAACACAATCCCTAGTGTTTTTTTACCCCGATAACGCTACCGGTAGTGTTTGGATTGTAATCCGCTTCATTCTTCAAAAATAATAGCAAGAGGGGCCAAAGGGGAAAATGGCGGCTGACTTGACGGCCCGAAACGGCAGCGATTTAAGCCGTTCTCCAAACCGAAAACCACTGCCGCAGCCCGCATAATTCCCAGCTTGTTCTCAACCCGCCATGCCAGCAAAGGATGTCTCGCCCATGCCCGTCAATCTTCCCCTGCCCCAAGCTGCTGATCTGCACCCCGTTGCCGGTGTGCGCATTGGCGTGACCGAAGCCGGTGTGCGCAAAGCCAACCGCAAAGACGTGAGCGTTTTTCTGCTCGACGAAGGCACCAGCGTGGCCGGGGTGTTTACGCAAAACCGCTACTGCGCCGCGCCCGTGCAGGTCTGCCGTGAGCATTTGGCAGGCGGCCAAGGCGTTCGCGCCCTGCTCATCAATACGGGCAATGCCAATGCCGGCACTGGGGCCGATGGCCTGGCCCGCACCCGCGCCACCTGCGCCGCCTTGGCCCAGGAATTGGGCGTGGCCCCCACGCAAATCCTGCCGTTTTCTACCGGGGTGATCATGGAGCCCCTGCCGGTCGAGCGCATTACTGCCGGTCTGCCCGCTGCCATTGCCAACGCCCAGGCAGACCACTGGCTGGCCGCCGCCGAAGGCATCATGACCACCGACACCCAGCCCAAGGCCTACAGCCGCCAGGTAACGGTGGATGGCAAAACCGTGACCGTTACCGGCATCAGCAAGGGCGCGGGCATGATTCGCCCCAACATGGCGACCATGCTGGGCTTTTTGGCCACCGATGCGGCCATTGCCCCGGCACTGCTGCAAGGGCTGGCGCGGGAGCTGGCCGAGGGGTCGTTCAACCGCGTGACGATTGATGGCGACACCTCGACCAACGATTCCTTCATCGTCATGGCCACACACCGGGCGGGCAATGCACCGATCACCGATTGGAACGCCAGCGCCGACGCCCAAGCGCTGAAAACCGCTCTGCAGGACGTGGCCCGCCTGCTGGCCCAGGCCATCGTGCGCGATGGCGAGGGCGCAACCAAGTTCATCACCGTGCAGGTCGATGGTGGCCAAAACGAGGAGGAATGCCGCCTGGCCGCCTACGCCATTGCCCATTCGCCGCTGGTGAAAACCGCCTTTTACGCCAGCGACCCAAACCTGGGCCGCATCCTGGCCGCCGTGGGCTACGCGGGCATTGCCGACCTGGACCAAAACCGCATCGAGCTGCACCTGGACGATGTGCACGTGGTCACCCAGGGCGGGCGCAACCCGGCCTACCGCGAAGAAGACGGCCAGCGCGTCATGAAGCAAAGCGAAATCACCGTGCGCGTCCACCTGGGCCGTGGCCAGGCCAGCCAGACGGTGTGGACCTGCGATTTCAGCCACGACTATGTGACGATCAACGCCGATTACCGCTCCTAAGAACGTGTTCACGTTCTAAACATTCTTTTAATTAAATAGCTGTTTACGCTGGTAAATAAATAATTTCAGCATTAAAAATGCCTGAAATTGTTTATTTTTAAGCGTAAACAGCTCCTTTTTTTTATGCAAGCTACCGATTCTTCCCCCATTTCTCCACTGGAGCGCCTGGTGGCCCGCGCCGAGCAGCTCATGCAGCGCATCGAGGCCGTGCTGCCCCAGCCGCTGCAAGCGCCGGCCGACTGGGGCGCGGCGATTGCCTGGCGCTACCGCAAACGCGCCAACGGCTGCGGCGTGCTGGAGCCGGTGCGCCACGTCGGCGCGATGCAGCTGTCCGATCTGCAAAACATTGATGCACAAAAGGAAAAAATCGCCCGCAATACCGAGCAGTTCGTGCAGGGCCGCACCGCCAACAACGTGCTACTGACCGGGGCGCGCGGCACGGGCAAATCGTCGCTGATCCGCGCCTGCCTGCATGCCTATGCCGATCAGGGCCTGCGCCTGATTGAGGTGGACAAGGCCGATTTGACCGATCTGCCCGACATCGTGGAAGTGGTCGCGGCGCGGCCCGAGTACTTCATCATTTACTGCGACGACCTGAGCTTTGAAGAGGGCGAACCGGGCTACAAGGCCATGAAGTCCATCCTGGACGGCTCGGTCAGCGCCGCCACGCCCAACGTGCTGGTGTACGCCACCAGCAACCGCCGCCACCTGCTGCCCGAGTACCTAAGCGAAAACCTGCAAACCTCCAAGGGCCAGGATGGCGAAATCCACCCCGGCGAGGTGGTGGAAGAAAAAATCTCTCTCTCCGAACGCTTTGGCCTGTGGGTCAGCTTCTACCCCTTCAGCCAGGACGAGTACCTGCGCGTGGTGGCGCAATGGCTCTCCAGCCTGGGGTTGGATGCGGCGGCCATTGAGGCGGCCGAGGCCGAAGCCCTGGTCTGGGCGCTAGAGCGCGGCTCGCGCAGTGGCCGCGTGGCCCAGCAGTTTGCGCGCGACTATGCCGGCCGCAGCCCTGAGGGGCCGCCAACAGCCACGGCCCGCCCCCGCATTGCCGACATAGCAGGACTGAGCGATGGTGCAGAAATCTAAAACGCTGGCTGCAGCCCCTCCCACACGGATCGAAGTGGCCGTGGGCATTCTCATTCGCGCAAGCGACGGTGCTTTGCTGCTGACCAGCCGCCCAAGCGGCAAAGTGCGGGCGGGCTGGTGGGAGTTCCCCGGTGGCAAGCTCGAAGCGGGCGAATCCGTAGAGCAAGCCCTGCGCCGCGAGCTACAGGAAGAGATTGGCATCACCATTGGCAACTGCCTGCCCTGGCAGATCACCGAGCACGACTACCCCCACGCCCAGGTGCGCCTGCACTGGTGCAAGGTCACGCAGTGGCAGGGCGAACTGGTCATGCGCGAGGGCCAAGCGATGGCTTGGCAGCAATTGCCGCTGGACGTGCGCCCGGTGCTGGAGGGGGCGCTGCCCGCACTGCAGTGGCTCAGTGCAGAGCGCGGGCTGGCGTTTGATGCCCGCGTGTACGCCACCGAGGATGCCGCCCACGGCGCTTGACCCTGCTATGACAACACCACACGCCGCGCCGCAAGGCAGCGGCCAGCACGCGGCATGGCTGGGCGTGCTGGCGCTGACCTTGGGCGCTTTTATCTTCAACACCAGCGAGTTTGTTCCGGTGGGCCTGCTGGCCAGCATCGGCCAAAGTTTTGCCATGCGCCCCGAGCAGACCGGTGTGCTGCTCACCCTCTACGCCTGGGTGGTGGCCTTGGCCTCTGTGCCGCTGATGCTGCTCACCCGCCGTTGGGAGCGGCGGCGCTTGCTGCTGTGGGTGTTTGCCCTGTTTATCGCCTGCCAAGCCCTCACCGGCCTGGCCACGAGCTTTGCCCTGCTGGCCCTGGCCCGCCTGGGGGTGGCAGTGGCCCATGCTGTGTTTTGGTCGATTACCGCCTCGCTGGTGGTGCGCATTGCCCCTACCGGCAAAAAAGCGCAGGCACTGAGCCTGTTGGCCACTGGCACCACCCTGGCCATGGTGCTGGGCGTGCCCTTGGGCCGCATCGTTGGCGAAGCCCTCGATTGGCGCAGCAGCTTTTGGCTGATTGGCGCTGTCGCCATCCTGGTTGCCGTGGTACTGGCCCGCAGCCTGCCACCACTGCCCAGTGAAGATGCCGGCAGTGTGGCCAGCATCCCCGTGCTGCTGCGCCGCCCGGCCTTGATGGCCATTTTTGGCTTGCAAGGCCTGGTCGTCACCGCCCAGTTCATCCTGTACAGCTACATCGAGCCCTGGGTGCAAGTGCACGCAGGCCATAGCCCGGCGGTGACCACCTCGGTGCTGCTGCTCTTTGGCGCGGCCAGCATCCTGGGCAGCCTCTTGTTCAGCCGTTGGGGCCTGAAGTTGCCGCTGGGCTTTTTGCTCTGCGCCCTGGCCACCTTGGCAAGCTGCCTGGGTGCGCTGAGCTGGGCCGGGCACGCCGCCGCCAGCCTGTACGCCCTGACCGTGGTGTGGGGGGCCGCCATCATGGCGGTGGTACTGCCCCTGCAAGCCCTGGTGCTGCACTGGAGCCGCGATGCCACCGACGTGGGCATGGCGATTTTCTCCAGTGTGTTCAATCTGTCCATCGGGGCCGGCGCGTTGCTGGGCAGTCAAATGGGGCAGCACCTGGGGCTGGGCAGCTTGCCCCCCAGTGCCGCCGCGCTGGCTGGATTGGCCTTGTGGTGGACGCTGTGGGCCCAGCGCCGCTGGCAGATGGTGCGGGCAGGGTAACCGCCGGATAACCATCCAGGGCAAGCCGGGTTTCCTTTCCATCCCGGTACCACTTCTGAAGCCAGCGCTTAGTCAGACGCTTCTGCTTTTTGTCAGGTGACGATCAGGCATTCGGCATGGGGCCTGCATATCGCTCCCCGGCGTGGTTGTTTCTCTTCTACCGGGGTAGCGTTCCCCGGTCACGGGTTGGCTGTCAATGCTTGCCCTTGGCCATCCTTACCCTGTAAGCCCCTTGTTTTCCAATGAAAAAGGCCCCAAGGTGTATGTACCTAGGGGCCTTTTTTTTTATTAGATGGTGCCGGTTGTCGGATTCGAACTGACGACCTACCGCTTACAAGGCGGGTGCTCTACCAACTGAGCTAAACCGGCAAATGAACCAAAGCGTGCGATTGTAGCTTGAAAATTACTTCACCAGCTTCAAAGCAGGGCGTTTTGTTGGCGGAGGAGGCAAATCATCGTCTTGCGGCGCGTGGTCCTGCTCCGAGGGCGGGTTTTCTTGGCTGCTGACCAACTGCACTTTGGCGCTGGCCGCAGGGCGGGACGCGGGCGCCGCCACCTCGTCCATGGCTTGCGGCTCTTCAGGGGGGAAGGACATGCCTTGCCCCGTTTCACGGGCGTAGATGGCCAACACCCGCCCCACCGGAACAATGATCTCGTGGGGCTTGCCCCCAAAACGGGCTTTGAAATGAACAAATTCATTGCCCATTTGCAAGCCACTGGTAGCATCGTAGCTGGTGTTGAGCACGATTTGCCCATCCTGCACAAAGGCCAAAGGAACTTGAACGCTTTCATCTGCCTGCACGACCAAGTAGGGGGTCAGCCCATTGTCAGTACACCATTCATGCAGGGCCCGTAGCAGGTAGGGGCGGGTAGAGGTTGTGCGGATTTCGTTCATAACAGTCCTTTGTGCAGCCAAGTAACTAAGCCGTCAAAGCTTATTTACGCATCACCTTTTCAGAAGGTGTCAGCGCTTCAATATACGCAGGGCGCGAGAAGATGCGCTCGGCATACTTGAGTAGCGGTGCGGCGTTTTTGGACAGCTCAATACCGTAGTAATCCAAGCGCCACAGCAAGGGGGCGATGGCCACATCCAGCATCGAGAAGTTCTCGCCCAGCATGTATTTGTTTTTCAAAAATACCGGTGCCAATTGCGTCAAACGGTCACGAATATGGGTGCGGGCTTTTTCCTGCTCCTTGTCGTGGCCTTTTTTGCCAGTGGTTTGCTCCAACGTATTCACGTGGGCAAAGAGCTCTTTTTCAAAATTGAGCAAGAACAGGCGCACACGGGCACGATCTACCGGATCCCCCGGCATCAGCTGGGGGTGAGGAAAGCGCTCATCAATGTATTCGTTGATGATGTTCGACTCGTACAAAATCAAATCGCGCTCCACCAGAATAGGAACTTGGCCGTAAGGATTCATGGCCATGATTTCCTCGGGCTTGCTGAACAAGTCCACATCACGGATTTCAAAATCCATGCCTTTTTCAAACAGCACGAAGCGGCTACGGTGGGAGTAAGGACAGGTGGTTCCCGAATAAAGCACCATCATGGCGAGAGCTCCTAAAAATCAAAAAGAGTGGGCCGCCTTGGGTAGCGCCCACTCTGGCTTTCAGCCAAGGACTGCACAGGACAATCTTTGGCTGTACGTGTTGTGATTACTTAACGTCTTTCCAGAAAGCTGCATTCAGCTTCCAGGCAATCACGATAAAGATACCCAAGAAAATAAGCACACCGATACCGATGTTTTTACGGGCGGCTTGGGCAGGTTCACCCATCCATTGTAGGTAGTTCACCAAGTCGCCCACTTGCTGGTCGTATTCTTGCTCACTCAAAGTGCCGGGGGTGATTTGCTCCCAGCCTTTGAAATGGTCGCCTTCAAACACCGCGCGGCGCTGGCCTTGCAGTTCCCACATCACGTGTGGCATACCCACATTGGGGAAGGCCAGGTTGTTCCAGCCGGTGACTTTGGTTTCATCGCGGTAGAAAGTGCGCAAGAAAGTGTAGAGGTAGTCGGCACCACTGCCGCCGCTGCCAGCCCGCGAGCGAGCAATCACCGTCAGATCAGGGGGGTTGGCACCAAACCAGCTTTTGGCTTGCTTGGGGTCAATCGCCGCAATCATGGTTTCACCGATTTTATCGGTGGTGAACAGCAGATTGTCTTTGATCTCTTGCTCAGACAAGCCAATGTCTTGCAAGCGGTTAAAGCGCATGAAAGCAGCCGAGTGGCAGCTCAGGCAGTAGTTCACAAACAGCTTGGCACCATTTTGCAAGGAGGCCTGGTTGCTGACATCAACCGGTGCTTTGTCCCAAGCAACAGCGCCACCGCCGGCAGCTTGTGCGCCCGTGGCAATGCCCAAGGTGGCAATCAGCGAAAGGATAAATTTTTTCATCATGGTTTATTACTCCTGGCCGATCAGTGGGGCTTGAAGGTCACACGATCAGGCACCGGTTTGGTGGCGCCGATGCGACTCCACCAAGGCATCAGCAGGAAGAAGCCAAAGTAGAACAGCGTACCGATTTGCGAAACTTTCTCACCCAACGGGAAGGGGGGCAGCACGCCAAGGTAGCCAAGCACAAAGAAGTTCACCACAAAGACGGCGTACAAGGCTTTGTGCCAGCTGGGACGATAGCGAATCGACTTGACTTCGCAGTAGTCCAGCCAAGGCAGGGCGAACAAGATGACCACAGCGCCACCCATCACCACCACACCCCAGAATTTGGCATCAATAGCCAGCATCAGGGCAATGCCCACGGCGGCACCGGCACCGGCAACAGCCTTGAAGATGCCAGGTGCTTTAAGGATGCCAAACAGACCACCCAAGGCAACGCAGGCGATCAGGGCGTACATCATCTCGGCCGTGATGGCACGCAGCATCGAATAGAAGGGCGTGAAGTACCAAACAGGAGCGATGTGGTTCGGTGTCTGGAACGGATCGGCCGGGATGAAGTTGTTGTACTCCAAGAAGTAGCCGCCAAACTCAGGCGCAAAGAACATCACCGCCGAGAACAGGAACAGGAACACAGCCACGCCAAAAATGTCGTGCACGGTGTAGTAGGGGTGGAAGGGCACACCATCCAGGGGATGGCCATTGGCATCCTTAGGGGCATTGGGCGCTTTGATTTCCACGCCATCGGGGTTGTTCGAACCCACATCGTGCAGGGCCAACAAGTGGGCCACGACCAGGCCGATCAGCACCAAAGGCACGGCAATCACGTGGAAGCTGAAGAAGCGGTTCAGCGTCGCATCGCCCACCACAAAGTCGCCACGGATCAGCAAGGCCAGGTCAGGGCCAATCACGGGCACGGCGGCAAACAGGTTCACGATCACCTGGGCACCCCAGTAGGACATCTGGCCCCAAGGCAACAGGTAGCCCATGAAGGCTTCGGCCATCAGCGCCAGGAAAATGGCACAGCCAAAAATCCAGACCAATTCGCGTGGCTTGCGATAAGAGCCGTAGATCAAGCCACGGAACATGTGCAGATACACCACGATAAAGAAGGCCGAAGCGCCGGTCGAGTGCATGTAGCGAATCAACCAACCCCAGGGCACGTCGCGCATGATGAATTCGACCGAGGCAAAGGCTTTTTCTGCGTCGGGCTTGTAGTTCATGACCAGGAAGATACCGGTCACGATCTGGATCACCAGCACCAGCAAAGCCAGCGAACCGAAGATGTACCAGAAGTTAAAGTTTTTCGGAGCGTAGTACTCCGACATGTGAACCTTGTAGGCCGAAAACGCCGTTGGAAAACGGTTTTCGAACCAATTCACCACCTTGGCGCCGGTAGGCGCGTTGGGATCAATGTCCTTGAATTCGTGAGCCATGGTGTCTCCCTTCAGGCCTTCTTGTCTTCACCGATCAGCAGCTTCGTGTCTGACAGGTACATGTGGGGGGGCACTTCCAGGTTGTCCGGTGCCGGCTTGTTCTTGAACACACGACCGGCCAAGTCAAATGTCGAACCGTGGCAAGGGCAGAAGAAACCGCCTTTCCAGTCATCGGGCAGCGAGGGCTGCGGGCCGGGGGTGAATTTGCTGGTGGGCGAGCAGCCCAAGTGGGTGCAAATGCCAACCAGCACCGAAAATTCGGGCTTGATCGAGCGCCATTCGTTCTTGGCGTACTCGGGGGTAGGGTAACCGACGCGCTCGGAATTGGGGTCGGCCAATTCAGAATTGAGCGTGCTGAGCTCTTCAAGCTGCTGCTTGGTGCGGCGCAGCACCCAAACGGGTTTACCGCGCCACTCAACCGTTTTCATCTCGCCAGGTTGCAGTGCAGAGATATCCACCTCCACCGCTGCACCTGCAGCCTTGGCCTTCTCAGAAGGCTGGAAGGTGCTTACAAAAGGGACAGCGGCTGCGACGCCGCCTACCGCGCCAGCACAGGCCGACGTGATGATCCACGTCCGCTTGCTGGAGTCGACAGGAGTTTCACTCATGGGGATCCTCGATTAAACATCGCTACATTAGGGAATAACCGGCAAATTGTAGCGGAGCCACTAATGCAACTCCAAACTCCTGCCAGCGTCAAACCCCGTTTTTTCCGCCTGACAAGAGGCTTGACCCGCAATTTCAGGGTTTATCCAAAGAACTTTTTCCGACTAGGGCACTCGTGCGCCGCCACTTCGGCGCAAGACCTAGCGCACCGACAAACCGGCCATTTGCCGCGCCATACAAACAGCTTGCACCAAGCTGGCCGGGTCAGCCACCCCTTGTCCGGCGATGTCAAAGGCCGTTCCGTGGTCCGGACTGGTGCGAATCAGCGGCAGCCCCAAGGTCACATTCACGCCCTGCTCAACACCCAAGTATTTAACAGGAATCAAACCCTGGTCGTGGTACATCGCCAACACCACGTCAAATTCCCCAGGGTGATTGGGTGTATTGCGGGCCCGCATGAACACAGTATCCGGGGCCAAGGGGCCCAGCGCATCCACCCCTGCAGCGCGGGCTTGGGCAATCGCGGGCGCGATGGTGTCCACCTCTTCGCGGCCAAACAGCCCGCCCTCGCCCGCATGGGGGTTGAGGCCAGCCACGGCAATGCGCGGTGCATGGCCCAGGATGGGGGTGAGCGCGCGGTGCGTAATCAGCAGGGTTTGCACAATGTTCTCGTGCGTTACGGCCTCCAGCGCTTGGCGCAGGCTGACGTGGATGCTGACCAGCACGGTGCGCAGCTCGGGGTTGGCCAGCATCATGCGCACGGGCATCTGCGCAATCGGCACCCCGGCGTGGCGGGCTGCTTGGGCTTGCAGCAATTCGGTGTGCCCCGGAAAGTCCACGCCCGCTGCGTGCAAGGCTTCTTTGTGCAAAGGGGCGGTCACCAAGGCCGCAATCTCCCCGCGCAAAGCGGCATCGGCGGCCCACTGCACACACTGGGCGGCGGCCGCCCCGGCGGCGGCACTCACCTGCCCCCACGGCTGCGGCGGGGGCAGGCCCGGCAAGGGCAGCACCGGAATGCAGCGGGGCGGCACCTGCAAAGCCTCTTGCGGGTGGGCAATCTGTGCCACCGGCAAGCCCCCTTGCCCAGGGGGAACAACCACCTGCGCGGCGCGGCGCAAAGTGGCTACATCGCCCACGACAAAACAATTTTCTAGCGCTTTGCGATGATCTTTAAATGCTTTGGCAATGATTTCAGGCCCAATACCGGCAGAATCACCCATGGTGACAGCTATTGTTTTTGTCATTTTTAACCTAGCGATGGGCTTTAGGCCGGGTTGGCAATTTCAATAAAACGGTGGCTCAGCCCCAGCGTTTGCGCCACGTGCTCGCCCAGTGCGGCAATGCCATAGCGCTCGGTGGCGTGGTGGCCGGCCGCGATAAAGGTCGCCCCCATTTCGCGGGCCAAATGGGCCTGGGGTTCGGAAATTTCACCCGTGACAAAAGCCTGCGCCCCGGCCGCCAAGGCGGCTTCAAAAAAGCCCTGTGCCCCGCCCGTACACCAGGCCAGGCGGGCAATCGCCTGCTCGGGCGCACCGCTAATCCAGGTGGCACGGCGGCCCAGCGCGTTTTCAACTTGATCGACCAAGGCTTGGGCGCTGGCAAAGGCACACGGGCCAATCAAGCCCAGCTCCTGCTCGCCAAAACTGCCATCGGCCACCACCCCCAGGCGCTGGCCTAGCTGCGCGTTGTTGCCCAGTGTGGGGTGGGCATCCAGCGGCAAGTGGTAGGCGATCAAGTTGATATCGTGCGCCAGCAAAAGGCGCAGGCGCTCTTTGAGCCAGCCCGTCACGCGCCCATCCATGCCGCGCCAAAACAGGCCGTGGTGAACGAGGATGGCATCGGCCCCGTCGGCAATGGCCGCTTCAATCAAGGCCCGGCTGGCCGTCACACCGGTCACGATGTGGCGCACTTGCGCCTTGCCCTGCACTTGCAGGCCATTGGGGCCGTAGTCTTTAAAACGCTCAGGCTGCAGCAGGCCAGCGCAGTGCTGCAGCAGTTGGTCACAGGTAATTTGCATGGCGCAATTGTGCCCAAGTGGCAGGCTGGGGCCAGTGCCATCGTGCACAATGCGGTTTTCTGCCCTCGGACAACTATGAAACGCTATTGGCTTCTTTTCGCCCAGACCGTGACGGTGCTGCTGGCGCTGTATTTCGTGATTGCCACCCTGCAACCGGCCTGGCTGCAGCGCGGCCAAGCGTTTGGCGACACCGACCTGGTGCTGCTGCAAGCGCCCTCCACCCCGCACACCGAGCCGGTGGCCGGCAGCTTGAGCCACGCCGCCCAGGCGGCCATGCCAGCGGTGGTCAGCATTACCACCAGCCAGGCGGTGCGCCACCCCCGGGTGAATGACCCGTGGTTTCAGTTCTTTTTTGGTGATATCGGCACCCAGCAAAAAACGGGGCTGGGCAGCGGAGTCATCGTCAGCAGCGATGGCTACATCCTGACCAACAACCACGTGGTGGAAGGGGCCGACGAGATCGAAATCAGCCTCACCGATGGCCGCCGCACCAGCGCCACCATCATTGGCACCGACCCCGAATCCGACCTGGCCGTGCTGAAAATCGCCCTGGAGCAGCTGCCCGTGGTGACCCTGGGCAACTCTGACCACATCGCCGTGGGCGACCAGGTGCTGGCCATTGGCAATCCGTTTGGTGTGGGCCAAACCGTCACCAGCGGCATCATCAGTGCCTTGGGGCGCAGCCACCTGGGCATCAATACCTTTGAAAACTTCATTCAAACCGATGCCGCCATCAACCCCGGCAACTCGGGCGGGGCCCTGGTCGATATCAACGGGCATTTGCTGGGCATCAACACAGCGATTTATTCACGCTCGGGCGGCAGCATGGGCATTGGCTTTGCCATCCCCGTCTCGACGGCCAAGGTGGTGCTGGACGGCATCGTGCGCGAAGGCCAGGTCACCCGTGGCTGGATTGGCGTGGAGCCCGGCGAACTCTCGCCCGAGCTGGCGCAAACCTTTGGCGTGGCCCCAGGCAGCGGCGTGATCATTGTCGGCGTGCTGCAAGCGGGCCCAGCGGCGCAGGCCGGCATGCAACCGGGCGATGTGGTGCGCAGCGTCCACGGCCAACCCACCCGCACCGTCGCTGAGCTGCTGAGCACGGTGGCCGCCTTGCGCCCTGGGCAAAGCTACCGCGTGGAAGTGCTCCGCAACGGACAAACGCAGACCCTGGAGGTGACCCCGGTGCGCCGTCCGGCACCAGCAAAAAACAATAGCTTGCCCCGCTGAAAAAACAAGGGTTTCAGAACGTATTGATTCTGAAACCCTTGTTTTACCAGCGGTAGAAGCTATGCAAATGCTGGTTTAGGCATCTTGCTGGGCATCGTCTTCCGCCGGTTTTTTCTTGGCAAACCAGCTGGCCCCCAAAATCCCCACCTCGTAAAGCAAGCACATGGGCACAGCCAAGGCCAATTGCGAAATCACATCCGGCGGGGTAACCACGGCGGCAATGATGAACGCCACCACGATGAAATAGCCGCGAAAGTTTTTCAGTTTGACAATGTCCACAATCCCAAACCGCACCAGCAGCATCACCACAATCGGCACCTGAAACGCCAGACCAAAGGCCAAATACAGCGACAAAATCGCCTCAACGTACGAGGCGATATCGGGCGTGGCGGCCACACTGGCCGGGGTAAAGCCTTGGATGAAGGCAAACATTTTGTCCAGCACAAAAAACTGCACAAAAGCGATGCCCAGATAGGCCAGCAAGCTACCAAAAATAATCAGCGGCATGGCAAAGCGCTTTTCGTGGCTGTACAGCCCCGGAGCCACAAAGGCCCACAGCTGGTACATGATCCACGGCAGCACGGCCAGCACGCCGACCATCATCAGCACTTTGAGCGGCACAAAAAACGGCGAGAACACGCCCACGGCAATCAGCTTGGCATCGGGCGGCATGTGCGCCCGGATGGGCTGGGCAATCAGGTCAATCAGCCCATTGGGGCCAGGCCAAATGGCCAGCGCAATCACGGCCAGCGCAATGCCATAGACGCTGTAGAGCAAGCGGTCACGCAGCTCAATCAGGTGCTGAACAAACGGCTGCTCGGTACCGGACAGCTCATCTTCAGGGGAAGGTGTAGGGGACATTGGTTCTTTAACAGGCGCTCAAGCGGCAAACGCTTAGCGCTTTTTGGGGCGAAACCGCGCCACGCGGGCCGCGCCCGATTGCACATGGGTGCGCACACCCTGGCGCGATTTGTACCAGCGCGGCACGGCGCTGCGCTTGAGTCGAAAATTTTTGCCTGGGTGCTGGTAGCTTGGCACCACTTGGCTGGCGGCATCGTAGGGGCTGCGCCACGGGGCTTCATCGCTGGTGCTGCTGTGCTGCTGCTCTAGGCTTTTGAGCTCGTTGCTGACGCTGCTGAAGTCTTTCTCCAGCGCTGCAGTGGTCGATTGCACCGAGGTCTGCACGTCGCGGGCGGCCGCTTCGACCGACTCTTTCATCTTGCGCAGCTCATCGAGCTCCATCGAGCGATTGACTTCGGCCTTGACATCGGCCACGTAGCGCTGCGCCCGGCCCAAAAGCGAGCCCACGGTGCGGGCCACACGCGGCAGTTTTTCGGGGCCAATCACGATCAGCGCTACCGCGCCGATCAGCGCCATTTTGGACAGGCCTAAATCAAGCATGGCTGTAACCTTGCCCGCAGCTTGGCAATGCGCGGCAACCGAGGGGGCTGCGCATTAGCTTTTTTGCTTGGCTTCAACATCAATGGTGGTTTTTGCTGCGCTGTCTTGGTGCGCAACTTGGCCAGCCTGGGCAGGAGCGGCAGGGTTATCGCCCTCGGAGCCGTCCTTCATGCCTTCTTTGAAGCCTTTGACGGCACCACCCAAATCTTGGCCAATGTTTTTCAGCTTTTTGGTGCCAAAAACCAGCACAACGATCAGTAAAACAACGACCCAGTGCCAAATCGAAAAAGAACCCATGAAAGATACCTCCTAGCAAACGTTGCGCATTGTAGTCGGGGGCTGGGGGATCCCAACGTGCCCGGACTGCTCCCCATCAAGGAAAACCGCTTATTTCTTCCACGGGCGCGGCCCGCCGATCACGTGCACGTGCAAATGGTGCACCTCTTGCCCGCCCTCTTCCCCGGTATTGATCTGCACCCGAAAGCCCCCGGCAGGATAGGGGTTGCAGCCCTCTTGCGCCGCCAGCTGGGGCGCAAGGGTGAGGATGCGACCCAGCAAAGCGGCATCGGCTGGCTGGGTGTGCGCCAGCGAAGCGATGTGGCGCTTGGGGATGATCAGAAAATGCACCGGGGCCCACGGGGCGATGTCGTGAAAGGCCAGCAGCGCTTCGTCTTCATACACTTTGCGGCTGGGGATGTGGCCTGCAGCGATTTTGCAAAAGATGCAATTGTCATCGTGGGCATGGCTTAAAGCAGAGGCAGTTTCAATCATGGCATTCAAAATTTTCAACAAAAATCAACAGTGATCGACGATTTGCAGGGTTTGGCGCACACCAATATCCCCAAAATGGGTGTGCAACCAACGCTGGCCTTGCACCCGCCCCTGCTCAAACAGGCGCAGGATAAAGCTTAAATCCGAGC
The DNA here is from genome assembly GCF_042654745.1 of Comamonas denitrificans. NCBI lineage: Bacteria > Pseudomonadati > Pseudomonadota > Betaproteobacteria > Burkholderiales > Comamonadaceae > Comamonas > Comamonas denitrificans. The sequence continues at coordinate 17,519 of NZ_JBHSEY010000055.1, read as the reverse complement.
GGGCTTTGCTGGTCGCGCCCAGTTCACTCAAGGCAGCACCGCCATCAATGCGGTGCAGCAGCACGTTTTTGTAGCGCTTGGGGTCCAGCTTGCCTTCGGCCAGCAGGCGGCGCACAAAGTCAATCGCCCGCAACTCGCCCAGCAAGCTGGCGTTGAAGGTGACCTCATTGACGCGCTCGGCAATCTCGGCGGCGGTGCTGGGCAGGGTGGTTTGCTGCACCGGGTTGATTTGCACCAGCAGCATATCGGCGCAGGCCGTTTGGTAAATCAGGGGGTAGAGCGCGGGGTTGCCGGAAAAGCCGCCATCCCAGTAGTACTCGCCCTCCACCTCCACCGCTTTGTACAGCTGCGGCAGGCAGGCCGAGGCCATGATGGCATCGGTCGAGATGCGCTGGGCGGTAAAAATCTCGCCTTGGCCGGTGCGCACATTGGTGGCGCAGACAAAGATTTTGGGCATGTCGGCCAAGCCTGCGGCGGCGTGCAGCTGCTGAAAATCGACGGTGCGCTGCAGCAGCATGCGCAAGGGGTTGATGTCCAGCGGATTGGTTTGGTAGGGGGAGAGGAACTGGCTCATCAGCCCCAGCAAAGGATTGTTGGCCATGCTGGCGGTAAAAAAGCCCATCGTGCCCACCCCTTCCCACAGCTCGCGCAAAGCCGCGCGCGCGCGCTCGCGGGCCGCTTTGTGGCGGGATTTGGCATGCTGGGGAAACTCCAGCGCAGCGCTGGCAAAGCCGTGGGCCAAGGCCACCGCATTCATCGCGCCAGCGCTGGTGCCGCTGAGGCCGGGAAATTCGATGCGCCCATCTTCCAGCAATGCATCAAGCACGCCCCAGGTAAACGCGCCGTGCGAGCCCCCGCCTTGCAAGGCGAGGTTGAGGTGGCGAACCTCAGAGGGGCATGGGTTTGTGGTCATTCCAGAATAGTAATCCCTTGACCATGCGGTAAATCAGCCAAATGACGAGCGCACCCAAAATAAGAAAGCCAATCCCGATGATGGCCGTGATCGTGCCCACCACCGCCCAGGCAAGCCCCCACCAAAAGCTGCGGATCTGCCAGGCGAAGTGGCTTTCGTAGAGGGTGCCCGCCGCATCTTCGCGCTTGATGTAGTTGATGACGATGGCCACGATGGCCGGCAGCCCACCCAAAATCCAGCACGAGGCGTAGAGGATGTACAAAATCAGCGTCAGCTGGCGCAGATTGGCGATTTGCTGTTCGGTCTTGTCGCTGCCGCCCACGCGCATCCAGATGTCTTGGTCTTGGTTCATCCTCGCTCCTTTGCTGTTCAGGAATCGCTGCGCTGGGCTTTTTCGACCAGCCCGCTCAGGCCTTCGCGCCGTGCCAGTTCGCGCAGCACATCTTGGGCCGATAGGCCGTAGTGCGCCAGCATGACCATGCTGTGAAACCACAGGTCGGCCACTTCGTACACCAGCTTGTCTTTGTCCGCGCCGTAGTCCACATCTTTGGCCGCCATGACCACTTCGGTGGCTTCTTCGCCGATTTTTTTCAAAAAGCTGTCCGAGCCCTTGGCCAACAGGCGGGCCACGTAGCTGGTTTCGGGGTTGCCGCCATTGGTGGGTTTGCGGCTTTCAATGACTGCGGCCAAAGCGGCCAGGGTGTTTTCTTGGGTCATGGGCTTTATTTATAGATGCTGGCCGGGTCTTTCAAGACCGGATCGATCGCTTGCCACTGGCCATCGCGCAGCAGGCTAAAAAAGCAGGAATGGCGGCCCGTGTGGCAGGCAATGCCGGGGTGGTGCCCGGTTTGGGTGATTTTCAGCAGCACCACATCCTGGTCGCAATCCACGCGAATTTCGTGCACCGTTTGCACGTGGCCCGATTCTTCGCCCTTGAACCACAGCTTGCCGCGCGAGCGGCTGAAGTACACAGCACGCCCCAGCTCGGCCGTTTTTTGCAGCGCTTCGCGGTTCATCCAGGCGAACATGAGCACATCGCCCGTGTCTTTTTCCTGCGCGATCACGGGGATCAAACCCTTCTCATCCCAACGCAATTGTTCCAGCCAATCCATAACAACTCTTTATTTAAATAGCTTGTTGCGCTGGTATTGATTGAATTTCAGGGCCTAAAGCATCAAAAACTCAATATATATCAGCGCAAACAGCTCTGGTTTTAACGATTACAAGCGCACCGCAATGCCGCGCTCGCGCATGAATTCTTTGGCCTGGCGCACGGTAAATTCGCCATAGTGAAAGATGCTGGCGGCCAGCACGGCATCGGCCCCGCCCTGGGTCACGCCATCGGCCAGGTGCTGCAAATTGCCCACGCCGCCCGAGGCAATCACCGGCACGCCCACGGCATCGCTGACCGCGCGGGTCAGGGCCAGATCAAAGCCGCTTTTCGTGCCATCGCGGTCCATGCTGGTCAGCAAAATTTCGCCCGCGCCGCGCTCGGCCATCTCCACCGCCCAGCGCACGGCATCCAGCCCCGTGTTTTTGCGCCCACCATGGCTGAACACATCCCAGCCATCGCCCACGGGCTGGCCATTGGGGCCGATGCGCTGGGCATCCTCCGGCGTGCGGCGCTTGGCATCAATGGCCACCACAATGCACTGGCTGCCGTATTTGTCGCTGGCGGCGTTGATGACTTCGGGCGTGCTGATGGCCGCCGAGTTAAAGCTGGTTTTGTCGGCCCCGGCGTTAAGCAAGCGGCGCACATCGTCCACCGTGCGCACCCCACCGCCCACGGTGAGCGGAATGAACACCTGGCTGGCCACGGCTTCAATGATGGGCAGGATCAGATCGCGCCCGTCGCTGGTGGCGGTGATGTCCAGAAAGGTCAGCTCATCGGCCCCCTGCTTGTTGTAACGGGCGGCAATTTCCACCGGGTCGCCGGCATCGCGCAGTTCAACGAAATTGACCCCTTTGACCACGCGACCACCGGTCACGTCCAGGCAGGGAATGATGCGTTTGGCAAGCATGGGCTATCACTTTAAAAAAATAAAACAAAGAAACCTTGCGGGGCAAGATACCACGCAAGCCGGTGCTCAGAGCCCGTTTACACCCTCTGCGCAGCGGCTTGGCCATGCAATTGGCGGGCCACCCCATCTTGCCAGCGCCAGGCATCGCGGCACATGGCCGCAATGTCGTGCTGCGCCCGCCAGCCCAGCAACTGCTCGGCCCGGCTCGGATCGGCCCAGCAGGCAGCCACATCGCCAGCGCGGCGCGGCATGATTTGGTAGGGCACGGGGCGGCCACTGGCCTGCTCAAAACCGCGCACCATGGCCAACACCGAAGTGGGCTGGCCGGTACCCAGGTTCACCGTCAGCAGACCCGGGTGCTGGCGTAAATAGCGCAGCGCCGCCAGATGCCCCTCGGCCAGATCGCAGACGTGGATGTAGTCGCGCTCGCCCGTGCCGTCCTGCGTGGGGTAATCGCCGCCGAATACGCTCAAAAACTCCCGCCGCCCTTCGGCCACCTGGGCAACAAAGGGCATCAGGTTGTTAGGCAGGCCTTGCGGGTCTTCGCCGATCAGGCCGCTTTCATGCGCCCCGACGGGGTTGAAGTAGCGCAGCCGGGCGATGCGCCACTGGCCGGGCTCGGCGGCATCCACATCGGCCAGCACCTGCTCCATCATCAGCTTGCTCCAACCGTAAGGATTGGTGGCGGTCAGCGGAAAATCTTCACGAATTGGCAAACTGGCCGGGTCGCCATACACCGTGGCCGAAGACGAAAACACCAGTGTGCGCACATTGGCCGCCTGCATCGCTTGCAGTAGGGTGACGGTGCCCGCCACATTGTTTTCGTAATAGCGCAGTGGCTGCGCCACCGATTCGCCCACGGCCTTGAGCGCCGCGAAATGAATCACGCCCTCAATCGGGAAGCGGGCAAAAATATCGGCCAGCAAAGCCGCATCGCGCACATCGCCTTCGATGCATTGGGGCTGCTGCCCGGTAATTTGCCCCATGCGCTCCAGCACTGAGGGCTGGCTGTTGCTGAAATTGTCTAGCACCAGATACGGCTGTCCCGCCTGGGCCAGTGCCACACCCATGTGCGAGCCGATGTAGCCCGCGCCGCCAGTGACCAAAATCATGGCATATCCTTTTTTTTCATTGCGCAAAGCACAGCGGCCAGGCATGGCTGGCCGCTGTGGCGCAGAGGGTTCTTCGGCTTATTCGGTCAGCGCATCGGCGCGCTCTTGCGCGGCGGCAAAGTCCAGGTCGCCGCTGTAGATGGCGCGGCCGCAGATCACGCCTTCGATGCCCTCGTCCTGCACGGCGCACAGGGCCTCGATGTCGGCCATGCCGGCCAGGCCGCCCGAGGCGATGATGGGAATGCGCACCGCCTGCGAGAGTTTGACGGTGGCCTCGATGTTGATGCCGCTGAGCATGCCGTCGCGGCCAATGTCGGTGTAGATGATGGATTCCACGCCCCAATCTTCAAAGCGCTTGGCGGTGGGGATGACATCCTGGCCGGTGAGCTTGCTCCAGCCGTCGATGGCCACTTTGCTGTCTTTGGCATCCAGGCCAACGATGATGTGGCCGCCAAAAGCGCTGCAGGCATCTTGCAAAAAACCGGGGTTTTTCACGGCGGCGGTGCCGATGATGATGTAGTCCATGCCCAGATCGACGTAGCGCTCAATCGTGTCCAGATCGCGAATGCCGCCGCCCAGTTGCACCGGAATTTCGCCATCCACCTCTTTCAAGATGGCCTTAATGGCCGCCAAATTCTTGGGCTGGCCGGCAAAGGCACCATTCAAATCGACCAAATGCAAGCGCCGTGCCCCGGCATCGAGCCAGCGGCGGGCCATTTCGGCCGGGTCACCAAAAATGGTGGATTGGTCCATATCGCCTTGTTTCAGGCGTACACATTGGCCGTCTTTCAGGTCGATGGCAGGAATGAGCAACATGGGTGTTTAAAGTGCAAAAAGTGGCGAAAAAGTGCCAGGTTGAGAAAGGGAATGAGAGCGTGCGCTTAAGGCTGCCAGTGCAGAAAGTTGCGGTACAGCTGCAGGCCCTGGGCCGCGCTTTTTTCCGGGTGAAATTGCGTGGCAAAGATGTTAGCGCGGGCCACGGCGCTGGTAAACGTTAAGCCGTACTCTGTTGTTGCCGCGCCATCCTCGGCCCGCGTGGGCTGGGCGTAGTAGCTGTGGACAAAGTAGAAAAAGCTGCCATCGGCCACGCCATCCCACAGCCGGTGGCGCAGGCCGCCATGCGCGGTCTGCCAGACTTGGTTCCAGCCCATTTGCGGCACTTTGAAGCGGCTGCCGTCGGCTTGGCGCTGGCCGGCCAGATCAAAGCGGCGCACCTGGCCGGGGATCAGCCCCAGCGCGGGGGTGTCGCCCTCTTCGCTGTGCTGCAGCAGCATTTGCATGCCTACGCACACGCCAAACAGCGGTTTGCTGGCCGCGGCCTGGCGCACGGCCTCTTCCAGGCCGCTGTGGCGCAGCGCGGCCATGCAGTCGCGCATGGCCCCTTGGCCGGGCAGCACCACGCGGCTGGCCGCATGCACCACGGCCGGGTCGTGCGTGACCTGTACCTGCACGCTGCTGTCGGCTGCGGCCGCCTGCACGGCTTGCCAGACGGAGCGCAGATTGCCCATGCCGTAATCGACAATGGCGACGGTGTTTTTCATGGTTTGCATAGCTGGTTGCGCTTATAAATCAATAGTTTCGAGTTGCTTTGTCGCTAAATCAGTTGATTTATCAGCGCTAACAGCTCTTGTTTTATGGCTTACAAAGCGCCTTTGGTCGAGGGGATGACCCCGGCCATGCGCTCATCGTGCTCTAGCGCAAAGCGCACGGCACGGGCAAAGGCTTTGAAAATCGTCTCGCACTGGTGGTGGGCGTTTTTGCCTTTGAGGTTGTCAATGTGCAGCGTCACGCCCGCGTGGTTCACAAAGCCCTGGAAAAATTCGTACACCAGCTGGGTGTCGAGCTGGCCAATGCTGCCGGCGGTAAATTGCACGTCCATCTCCAGCCCCGGGCGGCCGGAAAAATCAATCACCACCCGGCTCAAGGCTTCGTCCAGCGGCACGTAGGCGTGGCCGTAGCGGCGGATGCCTTTTTTGTCGCCAATGGCCTGGGCAAAGGCTTGGCCCAGGGTGATGCCGATGTCTTCGACGGTGTGGTGGCCGTCAATGTGCAGGTCACCAGCGCATTCCACCTCCAAATCAATCAGGCCGTGGCGGGCGATCTGGTCAAGCATGTGATCGAGAAAGCCAATGCCCGAATTGAGCCGTGCCTGGCCGGTGCCGTCCAGATTCACGCGCACGTGTACGCGGGTTTCGGCGGTGTTGCGCTGCACTTCGGCGGTGCGGGCGGTAGAGGGCTGGGTGGTGACTAAGGCATTGCTGGTCATAAGGACTCCTGTAAAACGGCCAACATCTGGGTATTTTCTTCGGCGCTGCCCACGGTCAGGCGCAGGCAGTTGGCCAAGAGCGGGTGCAGGGCGCTGACGTTTTTCACCAACACGCCCCGCGCCTTCATCGCCGCTTGGGTGCGGGCGGCATCGGGTACGCGCAGCAGCACCATATTCGCTTCAGAGGGCCAGACTTTTTCCACCTGCTCCATGGCCTGCAAGGCGGCCACCAGGGCGGTGCGCTGGGCACACAGCTCCTGCGCCTGGGCGGCAAACACATCTGCATGCTCTAGCGCGAACAGGGCTGCTTCGCTGTTCAACACGCTCACGTTGTAGGGCGGGCGCACTTTGTCAATCTCGGCCACCAGCGCCTGCGGCCCCAGCAGGTAGCCCAGGCGCACACCGGCCAGGCCAAATTTAGAGAGCGTGCGCATCAACAACACATGGCCGTTGCGCTGTGGCTCGGCACGCAGGTTGTCCAGCCAGGTGCGGCTGGCAAAGGGCTGGTAGGCCTCATCGACCACCACGATGCCGCCGACCTGGGCCGCTGCGTCGATCACGGCCTGCATATCGGCCTGCGGCCACAGCGTGGCCGTGGGGTTGTTCGGGTAGGCCAAATAAGTGATGGCGGGGCGGTGCTGGGCAATCGCGGCGCACATGGCGGGCACGTCCAGGGCGAAATCGGCCGTTAAATCAACGCCAATAAATTCCAAGCCCTGCAGCTGCGCACTCATGGCGTACATGACAAAGCCCGGCAGCGGTGCCAGCACCTTGGCCCCCGGCTGGGCACAGGCCAGGCTGACCAGGCTGATCAGCTCGTCCGAACCATTGCCCAGCATCAGCTGGCACCCGGCGGGCACATCCACATACTGCGCCAGCGCCTGCTGCAGCAGCCCAATGCGCTCGCCGGGGTAGCGGTTGATCTCCAAGGCCCCCAGCCGCTGGCCCAGCGCCGCTTGCAACGCTGGCGGCAGGGTGAAGGGGTTTTCCATGGCATCCATCTTGAGCAGCCCAGCGGCAGGCTGCACGTGGTAGGCCGCCATGGCCCGCACATCGGGGCGGATGCGCTGCAAAGCGGTAACAGGGGCGGTGAGGGTGAGGGCGGGGGCGGTGGTCATAGGCTTCCTTCTGCAAATTCTTGGGGCGTGCAGCGCAAGGGGTGCAGCACCTGCACTCCGCCGTACACGGCACCATGGGGCAGGTCCACACTCAGCATGGCCGGGCAGCCGCTGTGCTGGGCGCAGGCCAGGGCCAGGCAGTCGCCAAAGGGCAGCGCGTGCCGCGCCTCGATGGCCCAGGCCGTCTCCAGCGTGGCGGCATCGGTTTTCCAGGGGGCCCAGGTTTGGTAGCGGCGCATGGCGGCGCGGGCATCGCCACGCGGCATGGGCTGGGGGGCGGCCACGACCTGGTCGTAGAACTCGACCAGCGCCTGGTTGCCGGTGCGCCCGCTGCGGTGCTGCCACAGGGCATCCAGCCAGGCCAGGCAGGCGGCGTACAAGGCCTGCGCCCCGGTGTCTTCGGCCGCGATCAGCACCGAGGTATCGACAAATACCGGGGTCATGCCGCCCCTCCGGATTTGGGGGCATTTAAGGCGTTTTCACGCACTGGGCTTACGCTACGCGCTACCAATTGTGCAGCTTGCGGGGGAGCGCTGCGCCAGGTGCGCTCATCGGTGCGCCAAGCCAGGTAAGCGCGTTCATAGGCATCTTCGCGCTGCTGCATCTCGGCCATAAAGTCGCCCACCATGCGCGAGACGCTGGTGCCCCGGCGGGCCGCCTCAATGCGGGCCCAGTCCAGCACGCTGTCTTCCACGGTAATGGTGAGGTTTTTCATGCGGCGCAGTTTACACGAATTTCGTGTTGCACGAATTTCGTGTTTGGCTACGGTGCCCGTGGAGCATCGATGAAATCATCCAGCTTCAGCCCCTTTTCGGCCAGCAGCGCTTCCAGCACGGGACGCAGCCGCCCCAGGCTGGCGGCCACGGTGTCGCGCACGGTATCGACCATGACCTGGGTGCTGCGCTCGATTTCGATGTTCACGGCATCGCCCACGCGCTTGTCTTCAAACACGGTGGCGCGGCGGGTTTCGGGGATGAGCCAAACGTCAAACCAGCCGGCCTGGCGGTCGGCCTCGGCCACGGTGAGACTGGCACCGTTGATGGCGATATAGCCTTTGGCAAACACATACGGGGCCAACGCGGGGGGCAAGGAAAAACGAATTTTGTAGTTGGTTTCGGTTGGCGCAATGTCCAGCAGCTGCGCCGTGCCATCGACGTGGCCCGAGAGGATGTGCCCGCCCACCTCCGCGCCTTCTTTGGCCGCGCGTTCCACGTTCACCCGCTGGCCGACGCGGTAGCCGCCCAGGGTGGTGATCGCCAGGCTGTGCTGCATCACATCAAAACGCGCCTGGGTGGGGGAGAGGATGTCGGTCACCGTCAGGCACACGCCATCGGTGGCCACGCTGGCACCAATGGCCAGGTCTTGGCAAAACCCTTCGGGAAAGGCCAGGGTGAAGGTGCGCAGGCCGGGGCGCTCTTGGATGGCCGCAATGGTGGCAACCACCTGAACAATGCCGGTAAACATGCTGGAACAATCTCTTTCTTTAGTAGTGTGTTGCGCTTATAAAGAAAGGGTTTCAGGCAGTTTTATACCTGAAACCCTTTTCTATTCAGCGGTAAGCGCTAGATAAAAATTTACGCCTTGGCAGGAGTGGGGCGACGGGCGCTGAGCATGTTAAAGCCAAACCCGGCCACCACGATGACCAGCATCACCGCCTGGGCGGCCAAGGTTTCGGCCGTCGGGTAGGTGCCCAGCCACTCCAGGCGCGGGCCAGCGACCGGCGTGGCCGTGAGCCAACCGGCCTCTTGCAAGGCCGCCGCACCTTTGCCGATCAGCACCACGGCCAGCGCCCCCACCAAAATGGACGTAGCACTAAAGAATTTGCCAATCGGCATCCGGGCGCTGGTTTTCAGCAGCACCCAGGCCAGCACGACCAGCACCACAGCAGCGGCCAAGCCGCCCCCGGCCAAGGCGTTGTAATGCCCGTCGGCGGCCAGCGCGGTATAGAACAGCACGGTTTCAAACACCTCGCGGTACACGGCCACAAACGACAGGGTAAACAAGCCCCACAGCGAGCCCTTGCCCAGGGCGTGTTGGAGCTTGCTGTCCAGATACTCCTGCCAGCGCCCGGCGCTGCTCTTGCTGTGCATCCACAAACCAACACTGAGCAAAATCACCGCCGCAAAAATCGAGCCCAGGCCTTCGGTCAATTCGCGGCTGGCACCGCTGATCTCGACCATATACGTGGCCGCCACCCAGGTCAGCCCGCCGGCCACCAAGGCGCTGATCCAGCCCGCATGCACATATCCCAGGGCATCGCGGCGGTTGGCGCGGCGCAGCAGGGCCACCGTGCCAATCACGATCAGCAGGGCTTCCAGGCCTTCGCGCAGCAAGATGGTGAACGCCCCCAGGAACGTGGCCTTGGTGTCATTGGCACCGTCTTGCAGCAGGGCATCGACCTGTTGCAAAGCCGCTTCCAGCTGCTGGGCGGCGGCCTGTGCCCCGGCCACATCCTGGCGGCTGATGGCTGCGCGGTACTGCAGCATGGCCGCCTCGACAGCCAGCATCAGCGATTTGTCACGGGCCGCGACGGCGGGCTCCAGCGGCTCAAACCCATCGAGGTAGGCCGACAAACCCAGGCGCATGGCCGCCGCCGTGTCACCGCTGTGCAAAGCGGCCAGGCTCTCTTGCATGCGCAGGCGCGACAAGGCCGTACCGGTGGGCTTGCCCGCGTTGATCACCTCGGGGTGCGCCCGCAAATAGGCCAGCGCCGCGCGGCCATCGGCCTGGGGCAGGGCTTTTTCGATACTGGTAGGCGTGGCGGTGGTCAGCGCCCCCATCTCACTGAAGTGGTTGCGCAAGGCGGTATCGGCCTGCCACTGCTGCTGGCCTTGCTGTTTTAACGCCGCGTCATACGACAAGGTGCTGATAAAAAAGGCCAGCGCCCAGCGGTCTTCTTCCGGCAGGTGGCTGTAGTCGGTCATGGAGGTGCCTTCCACCCCTTGCGAAATCACTTGGTACAACGCTGCCAAGCTGCGGGCATCGGCCCGTTCGCTATCGGTAAAGGCAATGGGCGGTGGCTCCAGCCCCGCTGCCGCTGGGCCATTGCCATCGCCGTTGGCCCCGTGGCAACTGGCGCACTGCTGGGCGTACAGCTGGGCCCCTTGCGTCAAATTGGGCACAAAGGCGGGTGCCATCGGGAAGGGGTAGGCCTGCACCAAGCTGGCCGCCGCCCCATGGGCCAGCTCGGCCACCTGGTCGGCAGCGGCTTTGTCATGCACCGCTTGCTGCAATTGGGCAATCTGCTGGGCCAGGGCCGCGCGCTGCGGATGCTCGGGCAGCGCCGCAATCTGCTTTTGGGCGGTGGCGGTGAAATCCAGCATTTCGGCGTATTCGCCCTCGCTGGCAATCACGCCGTTTTCCACGGCACCGCCGTAATCCACGGCCACATATTCCAGCAATTGCCACAGCTGGCGCGATTGCCCCGACACCTCTTGCGCCTGGGCGGAAGCAACACCGGCCACAGCACACCAAAGACACGCGAAAAGCCACCAAAGTTTGCGATGCATAAACCTCAACCAATATACAAATGAGAATCGTTATTGCATTCTACGCGATCTACCGCATTTTTTTCATCGTGCGGCAGCGTCTTTGGCGGTGATTGAATGGCGCGGCGCAACCTTTGGCGCTAATCGGCGCGGTCTTTGGCGCTTTTTGGCATCCGCTTTGGCACTACCTTTTAATGAAACAAGCCGCCCAAGGGCGGCTTGTTCGTTTCTGGCAAGTCAGCAATCTCCCCGACTCGCTCCTTTAAAGGCTCCTGCATAGAGTCCGACCACTTTTTAAAGGAGCCGAACCATGCAGCAACAACTACCTTCCAAGGCATCCATTGTCCGCGATCATATGGATGCAGGCCGTTGGGCCGAGGCGATTCGGCTGGCGGCATCTTTTCCGCGTCTGGACAAGCATCGCAACATCATCCTGGATGCTCGCACGGCCTATACCAATCCGCGCTGGCTGGTGCAGCTCGGCATTGACCCGGAAGCCGCCAAGCAGGCAGGCCACGCTGCCTTGCGTGAACGCTTTGCCTGAATGTCGGCATCATGCCCCCACATTCCAGAACACCGCGCCGGGGGCTGCTTCGGCGCGGATGTATTCCCAGGCTTTGGCATCGTAGCCGGGAGCGCTGGGAAAAGGCGGCAGCACTTTCGCGTGCCGCTCAAATGGCAGTGGGTGAATGATGCGCCGCGCCCTGCCGGTGTCGCAGCCTTGCTTGCCGACCACGACGGCTACAAACCGGGCCTGCGGCCATGCCTGTTGCAGTGCTCGCGTCAGCACGCCGGAACCGGCCACGCTCCAGACCTCGGCAGGATCCAAGCCGGTGGAGCGGGCTGCAGCGGCAATCGCCTGCATGCACAGCGCATCCTCCGCGCCAAAAGATACCAGCCGTGCCCTTTGCTCGGTGGCATAGGCCCGCGCACGGGCCTGCACTACCGATAAATAGCCGCAGGACACCGGCACCACTTTGGCCCCGGCCTGCGCGGCGGCCAGCGTCAGCGGATGCTGCTGCTTGCGGGCGGCGGTGAATACGGTGGCCCGGTGCCCCAGCATCCGGGCGCAGTGCGCCAGGGCCAGCTGGGCATAGCCCTGGGCCGGACTTGCATACACAAACTCCGTCCCGGCCCCGGCATGCTGCATCAGCGCCACAATGGCCCGCATCTTTGTGCCGCCGGGCAGCAGGTCATCGCGCACGACCTGTACCCCGGCATGCGTTTGCACAATGGGCCTGGGCAGCATCAGCGCACCTCGCCCAGCGCCTGGGTGGCTCGCTTTGGGTCGCCTTTGACAAAGACAAGGACGTGCTGGTGTGTCTTGCCCAGTTTGCGCGAAACCTCAAAGGCCCGCCCCGCCCGGATGGGCAGCGAACCGGCAGGGGTCACCAGGATGGCCTCGTTGTAAAGCCGTGCCCCGGCATCGCGGAAGGCGGCAATGGTGTCGGCCACGAAACCCCGGCACAGCCCCTTGGCATCGCGGAAGTCGCCCACTACGAAGCAGGCAAAGCGGTCTGGCCGCAGTAGGGCCACGCTTTCTTTGATGATCTGGCGGTAGGTGTGCAAGAACTGGGGGTAGCGCATTGTGGACAAGTCCGCCGCATCATCGCTGTAGCGTTCCAAGCTGCCATAGGGCGGGCAGGAAAACAGCAAATCCGCCTGCACGCCGGGCAGCGCCTGGCGCACATGCAGCGCATCGCCCTGTACCCAGCGGGGCGCGGGCATACCCGGTTGGCCCAGCAAGGCCCATTGGGCCTGGTTGGCCTCGATCTGCTCCTGGCGCAAGTCCACCCCGGCGTAATGCCTGCCCGTGGCCGCAGCCACGATACCGCGCACGGAGCCTCCGGCAAATGGGTCGAGCACCTGCTGTCCTGGTGCAGAAAACCAGCGATAAACCAGCTCACACAGCACCGGATCAAACACGCTGGTGCCCTGCTGCCTGATCTGATCAGGACGCGCTTGGGCAAACTCGTCCCAGGTCAGCTTACGGCCTAATTGCGCTTCCAGCGCGTTCTTGGCTGCATAGACCGCTGGCGGTTGGGCCGATGCGGCAAACAGCAACTGGTCGCTGCGGCCCAGCTCGGACTGGATGCCGCTGGCCAGCCATGCCGCCTTGCGCTCACGCCACCAGCCCTGACGGGCATCCAGCAGAGAAAACGGCGGCAGCAGAAAGCGCCCGGCCAGGGAAGGCCGGGCATCCGCAGCGGCGGCCTCAAAGGTTGGAAAAGGTTTCGTTTTTAAAGAAGCCATGATTGTCCTTATCAAGAGTGGGACGCTCATGGGCGTGCTGCATTGGGGTCGATGCCCGAAAGTTGTTGAAGCCTCCACAGCGGGGGCATTTGATGGAGAGGCGGATGTATTCCCCCTCGCCCAATTTGCGGTTGCACGATCCGCAACGAATCTCTGACATTTAAAGCCTTTAAAAGTTAGGTAGACTGCCCGCGCTCTCGCGAGGGTGGCGGGTCTTTGTCTGACTTGCAGGCGCGGTCTGCGGGTTGGAGGTTTGGGTCAGGTGTTCGTAGCACCTGCCCAGGTCGCCCGTCTTTTTTTATTTAAAACTGCGCGGCAGTTGGGTGCGGCGCTGCTCGGATTCGTAGGCCGCGCGGCAGTGATCGGCTTCCCAGAAAAAAAGCAGATTGATCGCTGTGGCTGTCCAGCCCCAGTAACGGTGGCCTTTGAGCCGCATCCTGTGGGCGCGGCTGGAGAGGGTCTCATCCGGGACTCCGCGCAGCACTGCGTTGGCCAGCTGATCCAGGCTAATGGCGATATTGAGCGCATACCGCTTCATACGCAAACCCCCACCGCATAGCTAAAAAGTGCGTCCAGATCATCTTCAGACAGCTCCAGTAGCTGGGCCATGAGCTGCATCGTCGCGCTGCGGCGCTCCCATTGCGTTGCTCGCTGATAGCCGATTTTTGCTGTGTAACGGGCCACCGGATCAGTGATGGTCTCCAGCGCAGTAAAGATGTCCTGCTCAGTGATCTGCTTGAGCGTGTAAAGAGCGATCAGCCCCTGGGTGGGCGTGCATGAAGCAGGCGCTTGTGATACCGGCTCTTGCGGCTCGGGCTGATGCTCTGCCAGGCGCCAGTGGCCAGGATAGTGCTGCTCGGCAAAATTCTCAGTTGCGAGGATGGTGTTGATGACGGTGCCTGCGCCATCGAGGATGTTGATATTTTTCACAGATCAGCCCCCAATGTTTGTAAAAAATTGAATGAATGCGTAGCCATGCCCGCCACGCCCCCCGCTGGAGTTCGTCGCAGCCGCGCCACCACCGGCACCCAGACCGCCTATGCCACCAGCTTTATTTGGCGCGGTACTCGCACCGCCGCCGCCGCCGTAGCCGCCATTGTTTATTACGGACGATGAAGATGCGAAGGCTCCACCTCCGCCGGGGCCTGCATAACCGGCACTCCCGTCACTCGTATCGCCACCACGACCTCCATAAAAGCTGATGCCCCAGCCCATACCATCAAGCGATAGATATTCTGGAATGCCGCCATCCATACCAAATAGCGACTTACCACTTGGCAGGGCTCCACCCCCGTAGCTGCTTCCGACCCCGATCGAGTACATCGTCCCGCCGCCAGCACCGCCGATTGACGCTGTGGCGTTGTTGCCTTGGGCAAAGATGTCCACCCCCGCGCCGCCGGTTGGGATATTGCCCACCCAGCCCGGGCGCACAGATGCCGCACCGTAATCCCAATTGCCGCTAGGACTGGGGCCATTGGGCAAGGGGCCGGTGGCACCAGATTTGCCATTAGGGCCACCTGCGGCGATGTACTGCTCTGTACCGATAGTGATGACGGTATTACCACCGCCCGCGCTCGCGTTATTGACCCACACGCCGCCCGCGCCGATCTCGACAGTTATCACAGTCCCCTTGGACACTGACAGGGCTTTGCACCCCCAGCTGCCGCTGTAGCCGCCGGTCTGATTATTTTGTCCAGAGGCCCCAGAAGAGCCGCCGCCACCGGCCCCCAGGGCCCGCATGATGATGATGCCGTCTTGCGGTACTGGCCACGCCCGGCTGTCAAAAAACGGCATCTGCATGGCTAAGTACTTACCACCGCCGCCGTACAAGTCGGTGAAATTTAAAATTGTCATGGCTTTAAACCCATCCTTGGCTATCAGTAAAAATAAACATCCTGTCAGCGCGGGCGCTGTCAAGCAGTAAGTCACCGACCTTGCCGCTGAAATTTTGGCCATTGGCCAGCAGCAGGGGGCCACTTTGGCCGCTAAGGTTGGTAATGCGCAGCTGCTCTTGTGCAAAAGCGCTGGCGGGCATGACGGCCACCACGTCTGCAGTGAGTAGCAGGTAGTGCATGCCTGTGGCAAGTTGGTGCGGGCCGGGGCCAGAAAGCTCTTGCACCGGCATGCTGTGCGGCGAGCCGCTCAAGCGCCACGCGCCGGGGTCAAGCGCGGGGTCGGTGGTGCTGGCCGTCACACCCTCGGGCACGCGGCGGTATGTGAGCAGCGACAGTGGCGACCAGACGACCGCGCCCTGGGCATAGTCGCCCGGCTGCCAGCGCTGGGCACCGGCGATGAGCGCCGCAGTTTGGGCACTTGTCTCGGCTGCGGCGGCTGCGGCTTGGGCGGCGTTTTTGTGGCCCTCTACGCTGCTGACCATGGTCTGCAGGTGGGTGCCAAAGCTGCCTAGCCAGTCCAGCAGGCCGCCCAGCCAGGCGGCGAAGGTGACCATCCAATTGAGGTAAGCATCTGCCTTAGTGTCAAACTCTGCTTGACCATCAGTGCGTCGGTTGGGCACCGGCGGGGCAGCGGGCGGTGCGCTGGGCGGGTTAGTCAAGCTCATGGTTTTCTAGTCCTTCAATGGTGAGGTTGCAATCGCAGTAGCCGTGCGCAAACAGCACTTGCTCAAAGCTGGTGACGTAGCCGTACACGGTCAGCACCTGGTAGCCCTGTGCCCCCAGCCACACTACGGGGCGGGAGCGCTGGGCCAGGATGGTGTCGCGCACGCGCTCATAGTCAGTGCCGCGCACCAGCAGCTGCAGCTTGATGCGTTCGCTAAAAGGTGCGCCGGGGGTGATTTGCCAGCCGCCCCACTCGTCGCGGCCTTTGACGCCAAAGTCGTCAAACCCCCAGCTGGGGCTGATGCGGGTGTCGCCCAGCCAGGTGCTGCGACCGGCGATGCATTCGCTGCACTGAGCGGTGCTGCCGGGGTTGTGGATGGCGATTTCGATGCGGGCCTGCACGTATGCGGGCAAGCCGCCCAGGTGCAGCTTGCGCTGGCGTTTGAGGGGGTTAAAAAAGTAGCCCCAGAAGCTGTTGCCGCTGGGCTGCAGCATGTGAATGATGTCGCTGTCGTACACCAGCTCGTTCGGCCCTGCGCCATCGGCGGCGGGCACCCACATCTGCACATGCACCCAGGCCGCTTGCAGGCCGGTTAGCCACAAGTCGGTGACGACGCGACCGGGGGTGAGGGTGACAATGATCGCGTCGGGGTTTTGCGTGGCCTGGCCCAGGCGGCCATCGAACATGCGCAGGCGGTTTTCTGCCTCTCTGCGCTGCCATTTGTCGGGCGATTGAGCGGGGTCGTGGCCGGTGTTGGTGTCGTCCAGGCTGCGCCAGATGTAGCCGCTGCTGTCGATAATCTCGTCATGCAGGGCGTAGGTGGTGCCTGCGGCCCAGGCGCTCAGGTCGCTTGCGGGCACGTTGGTGCTGATGCGATCCAGGCCCAGTGCCAGTGGCTCGATAAAGCCCATGCTGCTGCTCATGGTCTGGCTCATGGCACAGCCTCCTCGATGCGCTGCTTGGTGCCGATGGCGTCGGCTTTGCGGGCCAGGCGCTCCATGCTTTGCAGCAGCTCCACTTGCTGGCGGCCCAGGCTGTAGAGCAGCTCGTAGATTCGTTGCAATGCGGCGGCGCTGGCCTGGTCACCTTGGCTGGTCTGGCTGCCGCCCCAGGGGGTGGCCGCCTGGGGGTTAAATGGGTTGTAGGCGCGGGGCACGATGGCCTCGCCCTGGTGGATGCGGGCCAGCATGTCTTGCGGCACCAAGTTGATGCCCTGGGCAAAGCCGGGCACACCTGCGTTGTGCAGGGCGCGGTCGATGTCGCCCACGTCCCAGCCGTAGAGCTGTTTTAAATCGTACTGACTGCCACCGGCGGCAGTGATTGCGCTCCACAGCCCGGCCACGTCACCCGTGCCTTCGTATGATTTGGCGGCATCTTTAATAGCCCGCTGCTGCGCCAGTGCTTCGCTGTCGCCCAAGATTGCAAGTCCTGCGCGGGCGTTGTAGTCTTCCAAGCTGCCTCCGCTGCTGCTGCCTGGGCCTGCGACATGGCCCCCGCTGCTGCCAGGAGTGTCCGGCTGGGTTGCGTCCTCTGGCGGCGCATTGCGCAGGGCGATTTCGTCGGCAATGGTTTTGTGCAGCTTGGCAACAGCATCGGCCACGCTCAAAGTGGCTTGCCAGGTGCCACGGTGGATGTCCAGGGCTGTTTTCTCGGCCTCAAACAGCAATTCGAGCTGCTCAAGCTGCTCTTTTTCTTTGGTCAGCAACTGCTCTTCGATGCTTAGCCCGGATATTTCACGCATGTAGCCAACGGCGTGCGCAGCGGGGCATCGCGGCGCGGATTTGAGCGA
>NZ_JBHSEY010000054.1:0-1142 GCF_042654745.1 Comamonas denitrificans | reverse complement strand
GTCTCAGCCGGCTTGATGGCGCTTCCGCGGTGCGATACTTGGCCTCATGCGGTTAAAACGCCTATCCGTCGGCGCACACAAAGCTGGGTACGCGAAGGGAGGCTGGCACCGGGAAAAACCTTAAGCACTCTGGATAACAGCGTGCTCAGCCGGACAAATCAAGCGCTCATCGCCAAGTTGCACCAAGACCTGTCCTGGGCACATCACGCCGATAATATCCTGCTGATTGGCCCCAGTGGCACCGGCAAAACACACATAGCCAATGCATTGGGTTACCGGCTGATTGAGCAAGGCATACGCTGCAAACTGTTTCCAGCCATTGGCTTGGTACAACAGTTACAACAAGCCAAGCGCGAACTGGATCTGATGAGCGAGATGAGCAAGCTGGATAAGTATCAGGTGATCATCATTGATGACATTGGTTATGTGAAAAAAACCGATGCAGAAACCCAGGTACTGTTTGAATTTATCGCGCATCGATATGAAAGCGGTAGCCTGATCATCACAGCCAATCACCCGTTTAGTGCATGGGATCAGATCTTCCCAGACAGCATGATGACGGTAGCGGCCATAGATCGGCTGATCCACCACGCGACAATTATAGAATTAGAAGGAGAAAGCTATCGAAAACAACATCAGTTAAAACAAGCTGGAAGTAGGAAAAATGAGAAAACCTAACCGGCCATCATAATTGACGCGAACCGGCCAAGATAGTTGACGCCGAACAATGATTGACGATCTAACGCTCCAGAACCAAATCAGGGATCTGGCTTTAGCGAGTCGGAGCGAACCGACCGATGGTTGGCGTACCGAAGAGCTTGACCCTAAGTTGTGGAACGGTTGGCGTAAAATGATTCAGGGGGACCGGCTAGAAATCGCTGAATACGATCTGACGGCTAAGGTTAGCCAAGGGGACTCTCCTAGTGACAAGCCCGGAGTGGTTGAAGGTCTAAAACAAAGAATAAGGGCTTACAACTTTAGTAAACAAAGGACGTCATCAATAGCAGTGATATAAAAAGTTATCTTTGCCGCCCCGATAAGGCTTTACGGGGCGACTAAGTCTCACCCAACCGACAATTCCGATAGTTTCAGAATAAGCTTTGAGTTTTCTAAGATTGGAATTACTACACCACAGCACGTAC
>NZ_JBHSEY010000053.1:0-5644 GCF_042654745.1 Comamonas denitrificans | reverse complement strand
CTCCACCGTGGCTGGTTGCGACGCAGCAGGCTGAGCCAGCGCCGTTACCGCCGCTCTCAGCGGCGAGTTTGGTGCCAGCACACCAAAGTAGCGGTGCCGGTGGGTGCGTGGCGGTGGCACCAGCGCGGCGATGCGGTCGATCAGTTCCAGCGGTGTGAGGTGCAGACCTGGCCGCGCTGGACGGCAACGGCGGCAACAAGGACTGGCACAACTTTGCCGACCCGATGCAGGCCTGCGAAGGCGCCGACCTGGTGACCACCGACGTGTGGACCTCGATGGGCTACGAGGCCGAGAACGAGGCGCGCAAGCAGGCCTTTGCCGACTGGTGTGTCGACGCCGAGATGATGGCCGCCGCCAAGCCCGATGCGCTGTTCATGCACTGCCTGCCGGCCCACCGGGGCGAGGAAGTGACGGCCGACGTCATCGACGGCCCGCAGTCCGTGGTGTGGGACGAGGCAGAAAATCGAATGCACGTGCAGAAGGCACTCATGGAGTACCTGCTGCTGGGCCGGCTGGCCTGACACGGTAATCGTGGGCGCGGGCTGGCCCGAGATGGACGCCGCCTCGCCGACTTGCCGCACGCGGCCCACTCCTATACTCCCCGTATAGGCCGCCGATAGCGCCCGACAGACGGGCGCTGGCGACCGATACTCCCCCATCATCAGAGTGAGATAGGCCGCGCACCGCCCACGGCAGCGGCGCTTACATCGACAGAATCTGGCTGGCGATCGACGTGGTCTCGCGCACCGCAAACTTGGTGCCCGCGGTGCGGATGCCCCAGATCAGCTCGACCAGGGCGCGGTTGTTGAGCAGCGGCTCACCGCCCAGGATCAGCCAGTAGCCGGTGCCATCCACCCAGAACAGCATCAGCGTGGTGGTGGGCAGCAGCATGTCGATGCCTTCGTGGAACGACACGGCGCGGCCGGTGCCCGCCCAGCCGCGCTGCTTCTGCCGCTTGGCGAAGTCGAAGAAATCGGCTGCCACCACGCACAGGGTTTCGGCCTCTTCCTCGGAATAGCCCACGCGCGCCAGGCAGAAGCCTTCGTCCGAGGCCAGCGCCGCCGTGCGCGTGCCCGACAGCCCGGCAATGGCATGCGGCAGGTAGTTGTCGAGCCGCACGTCGGGCGCGCGCAGTTCGCGCTGCACCTCGTGCACCCAGCCTTCGTACAGCGCGCGCGCCAGCACGGTGCGGTGCTCGGGCGCCAGCTCCAGCCAGGCGCTGCGGCGCAGCGAGGCGCCGCGCGGCATCAGGGTCTGCAGGATGGCGCTGGTTTCGTCCGGCACGCGCTCGCCGTAGGCGTGCAGCGCACCGGCGGGCGTGAGCACCAGGTACGGGTCGTCCGCAGGGGCGTCGGCGCTGACAGGGGTTTCGTTCATCACTCTTCCGCGTTGTTGAACGGATCGATGCCGTAGATCAGCGCCTTGACCAGCGTGGCCATGTGGGCGCGGCTGCGCGCGTCGGTGTACATGGCCGTCGGCGGCAAGCCCATGGCCACCAGCTCGCGCGACACCATCTGCCGCGTCTGCCAGCCGCCCTGGTCGGAATGCGTGATGCCGACCACCAGCGAGGTGCGGTCGATGAAGTCGCGGAACTCGGTCACGTAGGTGCGCAGGTCGGCCACCGGGTCGGGCGAGTTGCCGCGCAGCATCAGCACCAGGCCGAGCGCGTTCTCGGTCAGGATGTCCCACATGAAGTCGAAGCGCTTCTGCCCCGGCGTGCCGTACAGCCGCACCTGGTCGCCGCTGGCGAGCTTCATGAGGCCGTAGTCCATCGCCACCGTGGTGGTCTTCTTGAGGGTCTTCACGTCGTCCGAGACGTTGGCCTCGGTGCGCACCACCTCGATGTCCGACAGGGATTGGATGGCCGTGGTCTTGCCCGCCCCCACGGGGCCGGCGAACACGAGCTTGTAGATATTGGTCATGGCGTCGAAAAATTAGAACAGCTTGTCCATCAGCGATTTGAAGAAGCCGCGCCGCGCCGCCACCTCGGGCTTGCGCGCCGCCGCGGCCACCGGGGCCTGCGCCGCGCGCGGCGACGCCACGGCGCCGGCCGCCACCGGCCCGCCCGGAATCACCTTGGCCAGGCCCGACACCACGCACAGCACCACGAAGCGCAGCACGTCCTGCTCGTGCTTCGGAAACGCGCGCAGCAGCTCCGAGATCGACTGCGGCATGCGGGCACAGATGGCGGCCAGCTGCACGTCCAGCGGGCCGACGCCGGCCAGCATCGGAAAGTTGGGAAAGCGCCGCAGCTGGAACGTCAGGTCGCCCTGGCGCTGCAGCTTCATGTCGCGCATCACGTCGCTCACCAGCTCCCAGGTGATCACGTCCAGCGGCTTCTGCGCGCGGTGGAACTTGCCGTTGAAGCGCTGGCGCACCGTCTCCTCGACGTGGTCGGGGTCGAGCGGTTCGGCGCGGACGCTCTCCACCAGCCTGGGCGTGCGCAGCAGCTTCAGCAGGGCCGACACCGGCAGCCCGGAGGCCAGCCAGCCGGCGCGCGTGTGGGTGACGAAGGCCGCATCGGTGCCGATGCGCAGCAGCATCGGGCCGTCGTGACCAATGATTTTTTCGGTCAAGCCGATCAGCGGCTGGTCGCGCAGCAGCGGAAACACCTGCAGCAGCGCCGCCAGCGCACCCTTGCCCAGGCCGACCGCGTCGGTGGCCATGCGCGTGGCCGGCGGCGCCAGGGAGACGGAAGATGCTTGCGCCTTCGGCAGCGGCATCGGCGCCGAGGCACGTGCACGCATGGGTGCCGCCTTGCGCTTGAGCTGGTCGGCCAGTTCCATGGCGCGGCGCCAGGCCGGCATGGCGGCGGGCGCAGTGGCCACGGCGGCGGCCGCCGGCGGCACCATGCGTTCGGCAGCTTCCTTGACTTTCTTGATCGCGTCACGCAGGCCGGCACTGGTGTAGGGCACGCCGACCCAGCCGATGTGCTGGCCCTTGGCCAGCGGCAGCTTGGCCTCCAGCCAGCCCCCGCCGTCGCCCCAGGTCAGCAGCACGGCCGGCCGGCCGGCCATCACTTCCATCAGGCGCGTGGCGTTGGCCGGCGAATACTTGCGCATGCCCAGGCCGAACAGATCCAGCACGCAGGCTTCGCAGCTGCGGGCGGCGGCGTGCTGCTCGGGGATGGCCAGCGACAGCTCGCGCTTGAGCGTGATGCAACGGTGGTCGCGCCAGTTCATGCCGATCATGATCTCGACGGCAGCGGCCTCATGATCGGTCAGGCCCATCAGGAGGATGTTCTTCATGCTTGGATCACTCCGTTCTGCAAAGCCAGCGACACGGCTTCCCACTGTGGCGACAGTGCCCGGCCTTCGCGTGTGAGCGCGCGGCGCACCAGCATGAAGCCCAGCGAATCGCCGGCGCCCTCGCAGTGCGCGAGAAAGTCCTGCTCGGCCTGCGCGTCGCCCGCCAGCAGCGCCGGCAGCGCCTCGGCGGCGATGCGGCGCGAATCGTCGACGCTGCACAGCAGCGCCCGCCGCGGCACGTCCAGCGAGGGCGCGACCAGCACGCTCCAGCGCGTGGCCCAGGCACTGGCGGCGGGCAGCTTGCGGCCGCTGGCAGCCTGCGCCTGCAGGCCCTGCAGCACGAACGGCGCCAGCCGCGGCTGAATGTCGGCACGCGCCAGCAGGGCCTGAAAGCGCGCGGCATCGGGCGCGCAGCCATGCAGCCAGTCGGCCAGGGCGCCCTGCAGCGGCTCGGCACCTTCCAGGCCCAGCGCGGCGTTCACCCGCTGCTCGTGCAGCGCCACGTCGGCGGGCGCGTTCAGCACCCGCCGACCTGCCTGGCGGAACTGCTGCCTGGCGGACAGGCCGTGCTGGGCGTTGCGCATCAATCGAGCAGCGTGTCCATCAGGTCGATCATGAACTCGGCGTCTTCCTGCGTCATCGGCTCGAAGCCGCCGGCGATGCCCAGCTCGTCCAGAACCGGCTGGCCGTCGGGCGTGCCCGTCAGGCCGACCAGCGCCTCTTTCACGCGCTCGGCGTCGGCGCCGACCTTGGCGCTGGTGAGCAGCACATGCGTGATGTCGGCCAGCTTGCTTTCCATCAGCGCCTTCAGTTGCGACTTGGTCAGCTTGGACAGCGAGTGGTAGGCCTCGGCCAGGAAGAAGCTGGCGTCGACCTCGCCCTTGATGGCCATGCGCGCGGCGGCCTGGTAGGTGTCCACCATCTGCCACTGGATGTCGGCCTCGGTCAGGTCGGCCGGCTCCAGCAGGCGCAGGCCGATCAGCTTGACGTCCTTGTTGTCGGTCAGCGCGATCTTGCAGCCGGGCTGCAGGTCTTCCACCGTGTTGGCGGCCGAGCCGGCGGCCGTGGCAATCACCATCTCGTCCGACTTGCCCACCGGCCGTGCGATGGCCTGGTAGCCGGCGTCGCGGATCATCGACGCCGCGTCGAACGGGTTGGCATACACTGCATCCACCTTGCCCTCGGCGATCAGCTGCGCCTGTTCGGCGGCCGATGCGGGCGTCAGCAGGTGCAGTTGCAGGCCGGAGCGCTTCTGCAGCAGCGTGTTCAGCATGTGCCAGCCGGCAAAGCGCTCGGGCGCGAAGTCGGGGGCAATCAGCAAATTCAAGTTCATCAGGTGCTCCCTTCGGCAGCTTTCCACTCTTTGTAGACGGCCGACAGTTCTTCGATCTTCTTGCGTGACGGCTTGCGGCGCACCGAGGTGTAGCCCACGGTCTGGCCGTTGCGGATGTTGGGCACGGCGGTGGCGTACACCCAGTAGTGCGAGCCGTCCTTGCGCAGGTTCTTCACGTAGCCGTGCCACTTCTTGCCGGCCTTCATGGTGTCCCACAGGTCCTTGAAGGCGGCGCGCGGCATGTCGGGGTGGCGCAGGATGGCGTGCGGCTGGCCGATCAGTTCCTCACGGGTGTAGCCCGAGAGTTCGATGAAGGCGTCGTTGGCGTGCGTGAGGACGCCGTTGAGGTCGGTGCGCGAGATGATCAGGCGACCTTCGGGGTAGGGAATCTCGCGCTCGCTCACCTGCACCGTGCGGCTGGTGCCGTCGTGGTAGGTGTGCTGGCGCGCCTGGTCCGCATCCGCGGCGGGCTGCATCGGGGGGAAAGCCATGGCGAAACCCTCCTCAGATCAGCTTGGACAGCGCCTCGGCGGCGCGCTTGATGTCCAGGAACAGCAGGCCCAGCTTGGCGTTCTGCTTGGCCAGCACCGTCAGCACGGCTTCGGTGCCCGACGAACTCATGATCACGTAGCCGCGCTCGCCCTGCAGCAGCACGCGCTCCAGCGTGCCGCGGGCCAGTTCGTGCACTGCGCGGTCGCCCAGCGACAGCAGCGCGGCGGACATGGCGCCCACGCGGTCTTCGTCCATGCCGGCCGGCAGGGCCGAAGCGATCATCAGACCGTCGGTGGAAATCAGGGCCGATGCCTCAACGTCGGCAGACGAACCTTTGAGCTCTTCCAGCACCTGCTGGAACATGTCAGTACGCATAATTTCTTCCTTTGTCGGTGGTAGCCCGCTTCGCCAAGTGGCCGCGGCATGCAAATTGGAATGCAAAAACGGATACGGATAGGAAATTCAACCGCATGAGGCCAAGTATGGCACGAGTTTTGGGCCTACGGATAGGAAATTCAACCGCATGAGGCCAAGTATGGCACGAGTTTTGGGCCTCGAAACACGTTCGGCC
>NZ_JBHSEY010000052.1:0-23472 GCF_042654745.1 Comamonas denitrificans | reverse complement strand
GATTTTCGGGCACACAAGGGCAATGCCGTACTCGTTTGTGGCTCTACTACGGTGAAATATCCGGGTTAGCTGCTTGCCCGCTGCGGCTTGCAGGGTTTGCAGTTTGTTAGCCAAAACGAGCTGGTCGGCCTCAAAATCCAGGCGATTGCCGTAGCGCTCAGACTGCAAGCCGCTGCGGGCCGCCTCGGCAGCGCTGCCAATGTCGGCGGCTTCGGGCAGGTAGCCGGTGGCGCGGTAAGCGCTGATGGCCTGGTCAATGGTGCGCTGGCCCTGCAGCGCGGCCATGTTTGCCGTGGATTGGACGTTGCCGCGCAGGTCGTCGATATGGCGGGCCAGCAGATCAAATAGCGCTTTGGCAGCGGCGGCGCTCTCTTGCAAGGCGCTGATGCGGGCGCTGTGGATTTTGCGCTGGGCATCCACAGCAGATTGCAGGGCCCG
Source organism: Comamonas denitrificans (assembly GCF_042654745.1). Lineage (NCBI taxonomy): Bacteria > Pseudomonadati > Pseudomonadota > Betaproteobacteria > Burkholderiales > Comamonadaceae > Comamonas > Comamonas denitrificans. The sequence goes on along the minus strand of NZ_JBHSEY010000052.1, from coordinate 23,034 downwards.
CAGGGCATCGTCCACGGCAGCAGCGGCCGCTTGTTGCAGGGCTTGGGCGGCATCTTCAATGCTGGGGGTGATGCTGGCAAATGCTTCGCCCAGCTGCATGATGACGGCCCATGCGGCGCGGCCGCTTTCTGTAGTCAGGTCTTGCGCATCAGCCAGGGCGCGGTACTGCTCACGGGCGTTGCTGGCATCAATATCGGGCAGGGTCAAATCCACCGCGCTAAAGGCTTCGCTGAGCTTGGCTTGCAGCTTGCTGCGCTGCTCGTCGGCTGTGAAAAAGCTCTCGTAAAAGCTGCTGGTGGCTGCAGTAAAGCCCTCCATGCCGCCAAAAAGCTCCGACAGCTTGTAGGCCATATCAGCGCCCGCAAGGCTGCCTGCATACAGAGTACCGTTCAGCTCTTCAAGCACAGCATTGACCGTTGTCAGACTAGTGGCTAGTCTGACCAAAGTATCAAAGGCTTTCTCTCCCTCAAGTGCGTACTCAGACGGGCTGTACGCACTTACATTGCCGCTGGCAATCTGCTGAAGTTTGAGACCTGACAACAAACCCATGCCAAGGCTATTGGCCTTGAAGAAAGCCTCAATATCAGACCTCAGCTGCTTAATCTCCTCACTTTCCTGCACACCATCTCCACCCTCACTCCCGACATTGCTTGTACCCAAGACACCCCCAAGACCAAGCTTTTTGCTACGCTCAAAAAGCTCTTTCGCCTCCTCAACAATAGGGTTTGTCACCCAAGTACCAATCACCTGTTGAGCAAGTTCATTTTGGATGCGGCTGAATTCTTGGGCAATCTTTGCTTCTTGCTCTTCGGGCTTGAGGCCCTTTAGGCTGATTTTGATTTTTGTGGTGTAGCTGTCCAGGGCGCTACTGTCCAGACCTAAAACATCACCCATGCTTTTTGTGCCGACAACCATCCCTGTGTAGTAGTCGGCAAACTCTTTACGGGTGGCCTCATCCAGCGGATTGCGCTTTGTTTTGCTGCTGCGAAACACGCCGCCTTTATAGTATTCGTAGGTGTTGCCAACAAAACCGGCTTCGCCGCCAAAGGTGCCCTCGATGCCGGTGTCTTTAAGCTTGCGGCCAAAAAGCCGATTGATTGCGCCGCCAATCACCCCGGCAATCAATCCAACGCCGGGGATGGCACTGGCAATGCCAGCAATCTTGTTCACGTACTTATTGACTTCGTAGCCGCCAGAAATCAGCTTGCTGATACCGTACCCGGCAAAGCCGTTCATGACCGCGCCAGCGATGGCCCCGGCCATTTGCGCACCACCAGCCTTCAGAGAAGAGGTAAATGCTGCAATGCTTTGCTGGCTTGCCATGCCCGCCTGAAAGGCCCCCAGCCCTTGCGCCACAGACTTAAAGCCCGCGTCGTACAGCCAAGGCACGGCCTTACCAATGACCGAGCTGGCCGCACCGGCCGCGCCCTTGCCGAAGGCGCTCACCAAGTTGTTAAACCCAGAGGCAAGGTTGCCCAGCTGCCCAAGCTGCCCCACTTGCCCGGCCGCCGCCCCGGCACCGCCCAGGCCAAATACGCTACCCACTACCAGCTGCACCATGGGCTGCAGCACCAGGGTGCTAAAAAGCCGTTTCAAATACTGCGCCGCATTCTTGCCCCCGCCCATGATGTAGTCGGCAAGGGTGTCGCCAATGGTTTTAGAGGTGCGCTCCCAGTCTTTGGCGGCCTCTTCGGCGGCTTTGGCGTTGGCCAGGCGTGCGGCATCGCCATCCATAACTTGCAGCAACTCTTTGCGGGCAGCGATTTCGCGCTCGATGGCGGCAATTTCCTCTGCACTTGCACCTCTGGACTTGGCCTGGGCCAGCGCTTCAGCCAGGCGGGCCAGGCGCAGTTGCTCCAGCGCCTGGGCCTGGCTGATGTTGCCGGCCGTGGCCAGCTCGCGGGCCTGCACTTCTTCGCGCAGCTTGGCTACTTGCTCTTCTACTGCCTGCGCCTCTTGGTTGCGCTTGGCGGCGGCCTCGACCGTCAGGACGGTGGTTTTTGTGAGGGTCTGCTGCTCAATGCGGGCGATTTCGGCACGGTTTTTGGCAATTTGGCGCTCGGCCTCCAGGCTTTTAGCCTTGCCCTGGGCCTGGCTGGCTAAAAGGGTGTTTTCATCCTTGAGCGCTTGGATGCGGATTTTTGCCTCATCTTGCAGGTAGCCAATCTTGGTCTGGTAATACTCCTGCTCGCCAATCAGCCCGGCGCTGCGCATGGCAGACAGCACCGCGTCGGCATCTTCGTAGCTGCCCAGCATCGCGGCGGCGCTGCGCTGCACATCTTCAACGGCCAGTTTGTTGGCCTGGGCCATGGCCGCGCCTGCCTGAGCAGTGCCTGCGGTGAGGTTTTTTAACGCCTTGTCGCGCTCGGTGGTCAGGGCGGTTTCGTACTCGGCCATGCGGGCGCGGGCATCAGCCAGGGCACTCTCATCGGCCCCGGTGGCCACCAACGCTTTATAAGCATCGCGGCTGGCCTGCAGTTTTTTATTGAAATCGTCCAGGATGCTGCTTTTGGTGTTCACCCCTTCCAGCGTTTTATTAAACGCTTGACGGGCACCTTCCACGGTCAGAGTCAGACCATTGCCTGCGGCATCTGCCGCGCTTTGAGCAGTCTGCTCGGCGGTCTTCAAAACCGCATCCAGGCGCTTAATATCTGCTTCTTTTGTCTTTAACTCTGAGGCGATCCCGATCTGGCGATCGCTAAAAATGCCGGCGAAAATGCCCGTTTTCCGCTCGACAAGCAGCTCATCGCGCTCTTGCTTAAGCTGCGACAGCTGCCCGCGTATGCGGGCGATGTCCTCGTTTTCAGCCTTGCCAGCGGCGGCCCGATCTACGGATAGCTTGACCAGCGCTGCCTGCTCTGCGGCCCGCTGGGCGCTAAAAAATGCGGCGGCCAACGCAGTCAAGGCTGTGATCGCGACACCCACCGGCCCGCCCAACATCCCCACTACGCTGCCAAAGGCACGGACCGAGACGCTGGCCGCTTTTTGCGCGGCATCCAGGCGGTTGGTCGCCGCCGTCGCCTCGGCCTTGGCAGCCGCTTGCGCTTTGGTAGCCGCAGTGACAGCCGCCGCTTGCGCAGTGGTGGCAGCGGCAATACTGGCATTGACCCCTGCTTGCTGCCTTCCCAGGGTGGCCAACTCATTGGTCAGTGCGGCATGGCGTGCCTGCGCGGCCATGAGCGTTTGCGTACCTTCGCGCACCAGGGCCAGCGCCATGCTTTGCGCACCAGCTGCACGCGCGGCGGCAATTTGCGCTTGCGCCTGCGCCATGGTGGCACGTGTGGCATTGACCTTGGCGACCACATCTGCACGCGCGGCAATGATGGCGGCATGGGCCGTCTCCAGCGTTGCCAGCTGGGCCGCCTGTGCTACCCGCTCTGCATGTGCTCGCGCTTCTTGCGCGGCCACACCTGCGCGGGCCAGGGCCACATTGGATTGCAGCTCGGCTATGTAAGCCGCTGTTTTTTGACGCGAGGTTTGCGCCACCTGGGTGTTGCCTGCGGCCTCGGCTGCGGCTTGCACGGTGGCCAGGCGGCTGGCTTGGAGTCCTTCGATCTTGGCCTGGGTGGCTTGGGCTATACCGGCCACAAAGCTGCCGATTTTGATCAGTGCGTAGGCTTGGCCCAGGGTGAGCAACGCACCCCGATACTCATAAACCATGCCTGCGGCGCTTTGCATGGCCTGCCCAGCGGTCAGCGCCATTTGGCTGGCACTGCGCAGGTTGGCCACCAGGTTTTCATTGAGATTGACGCTGCCGCTGGCCTTGTCAATCTCAACAAATACCTGCGACACCTCTCCCAATGCCTCCTTGGCTGCTGCAATCAGCGGAGAGAAGCCTTCTGCCGCGACACGGGTCGCCCCTTCTTGGATGCTATCTAGGCGGCCTTTGATGGTTTCGTTAAAGACGGCGCTGCTGGCCTCAAAGCCGCGCATTCTTTCCATCAAGAAATTAAACAAGCCCTCACTGCTGGCTTTTGCAGCAGCAATGTCGCTGTCCTTCAATCCCAGGGCCGTCGCCAACGTGCTGCTGGCCGGGGTAATGCCGCCAGCCACCAGGTCACGCAGCTCCTGCACCACCTGGGTGGCATCCAGGCCCATGCTTTTAACCGCATTGGTGCCCACCACGGTGAGCTGGCGGATTTCGTCCATGCTCATTTTTGCGGCCAGGCCCGGGGCCAGCAGCGCCTGGAAGACTGCCGTCAATTCTTGGCTAGTGGCCGCTGTGCGCAACGCATCGTCATTGAGCTTGCGGATATATTGGCTGGACAGCTGCAGCGCAGCATGCAGCTGCAACTGCTTGCCGTTGATGGCTGTCATGCTTGACAAGATGCCCGCCATGCCCAGTTGGCTGGCCTCTAAATCTTTGGCATAGTTAAAGGCGTTGCGCGGCAAGGCGGTAATACCGGCGCTGATGCCTTGCAGGGCTGCACCAATCGCACCCAGGCCGATGGCCCCCTTGGCCAAATCAGCGACAGACATTTGCACCCGCGCCAATGCCTGGGTAGCTTGCGCTGCACCTTGCTGCGCTTGATTGCCAATGGCTTGCAGCCTTTGGCCAGCTTCTGGCGCTTGGCGCGTGACGGATGTTGCATCCAACGAAAGTCGAATGCCAATGTTGTGCGTCGTTGCCATGTGCCTTACATTCCCTGAATGGTGTCTCTATTCTTTAAAGCGGCCTTGGCCCTGTTCGCCTTCTTCTTGCTCACCGGCCTACCAACGGCAGGCGGGGTGGTGCTGGGGTGGGCGATGGTGGCCGGGGGGCTGTGGGGTGCCTGGTGGATGTTCCGCGCCCTCTTCGGTGATTAATGCGCTCACTTTCTCTGCTTGCCCCACACCTCTAAAACCTCGGCTTCCATAACGCGCAGCAGCGTCAGTAATTCAGAGCGCTCTTTGCGCGGTGTGCCCTGCATGTGCATAACGGCCGCCACCGCGCTGTAATCCAGCCCCGTTGCACCCGCCATACCCACGCGCCACTGGGTTTGCACCGCAAGCCACAGCTCCCACGCGGGGCGGTTGTCGGGCCACAGCCACAGCTGGCGCTCATGGCCATCAACATCGCCAGCGCCAACCCCCACAGCCGTGGGAGGCAGCAGGCCAAAGCTGGCCAGGGCTTGGGCCAGTTCATCGTCTGCAGCAGTGCTGGTGGGTGCATGGTCTTCGTCCTGGACGCGGGGGTGGGGGCTGGCCAACTGCCCACGCGCCCAGGCGCGGGCAATGGCCGCTAGTTTTTTGCGCGTGCGCCCTGCTGTGCCAGGTAGGCATCAAAGGCCAGCTGCTCCAGGCCGGGCAGGTTGAGCATTTGCTCAAAAGCCTCTGGGCTAAAAGGCAGGGTGCTGCCGTCCATCCCCTGCACGCCCGCCCAGCCTTGGGCCACGCTTTGTAAAAAGTCGCGCACGCTGCGCTCTTTGTTGGCCAGGGCCGCTTGCAGGGCTGGCACATCCATGCGCTGGCAGTGCAGCACAAAGTCAAAGGGCTGGGGCTGGCCGGTGGTGGCATCGTTCAGGATGCCTTTGATGGTGACGGCGACGGTGTTGCGTTCGATCAGCTGAAAAGCCATGGTGGTTTCCTCGTTTAAAAAAATGAATCAGGGGTTTAAAAATCAGGCCGCGATGATGCGAATCTCGTCATTGCCCAGCGTGGTGGGCAGCAGGCGCAAGTCCATGCCCAACAAGGCCGTGCCATTGAAGTCATCTACCTTGGGGTTGATGCGCTGCACGCTGGGGGCAAACACCAGCACCTGGTGGCCCGCCTGCGTGCCGTGGGTAAAGCCCAGGCTGGTGGGGGTGTTGGCGTTGATGGCGGTCATAAAGTCCACCACCTGGGCAGCCGTCAAATCCAGCTGCAAGCTGCCCTTGGTATCGCGCTCGGTAATCTCCACCGACTCGCGCCCCAGCAGGGGGATGTGCTGCACGCCCTGGCCCAGCTCCACCGACAAGCCCCGGCTGGGGTAGGCCGTGCCGCCGGTAAATGCGCCGTCCAGGTAGGTGCAGCCCAGCAGCACGCCTGCACTGTTGGCGTTGGTGACCACGTGGGGGATTTGCCAGGCGGCAAAGTTCACACTGGGGTCAGTCGCAGTCACGGCCCCGGCATCCAGGCCGGTGAAGGCAAATTTAAGCGTGGGGCGTTCACCCTCGCCCAGGCCCAGGCTGGCGGTGCCCCGGCAGCCCACGGCGCGGTAGCGCACGCCGTCAAGGCTGTAATCCATGGTGCAGCTTTCCATACCGCCGCTGACAGGGTTGTATTCCACGCACACGCCTGCCACCACCGTCTCAGCCATGGCGCTGGCACGCAGCAGCGTGCCCCAGGCAGGGGCAGTGCCTGCGGTGCCGCTACCGGCCAGCTCGACGGTAAAGCTCATTTGCACGGTGCGGGTGCCCACCAGCTCTTCACTGCCCCCCAGGTAGGGGCGCAGCAGGGCGCGGGGCACGTTTTTGTATTGGTAGTCGATGGTTGCGTCAGAAATCAGCATCGCATCGGTTGCGCCATTGGGCACAGCGGCCTGGCCGTAGGTGGCTTCCAGCTTGGCCAGGATGGCGGTTTTGCGAATAAGGCGGGCCATGGGGCTTACTCCTTGGGTTTTTTAGGGGTGGGCGCGGGGGCTGGGGCTGCGGGGGCAGGCTTGGCCGGGGTGCGGTTGTAGGTGCCGCCGGTGGCGGGCAGGGGTTGGGTATGGCTCATTGAAGGCTCCAGGTATTAAGTTGGAGAAGAACGCTGTGGCACAGCGCCCCAGCAAAATGGACAGGGCCGACCTCGACAACCTGCACGCCATCCCCCCCCTGCTCAGGACTCGGTGGGGGCTGGCAGATGCCGCCCAGAGTCAGGTCGGCACGCACTGCAGCGCGGAAATGCTCAACCAGGCTATCCAAAACAATTTCGCTGGCCTGCGCATCGTTAAAGCTCAAAAAACCACGCACTGTCCAGGTATGAGTCTGCTCATAGCGCGGGCCGAGCAAGTGGCCGCGCTCTTGTGTAGCACTGCGGCGCACCCACCAGCCACGGATATGCTGCTGACCCGCAGCGGGTTTAAAGGTGTACAGCCGCGCAAAATCGGCATTACTGGATGCATAGCGCTCACGGTCATGCACCACGCCAATCTCCGGTACGGCAGATAAAGTGGCTACGATGGCCGCGCGATGGGCTTCTAAAACGCTCATTCGACGTTCCCTCCGGCAAGGTGCGCCCCAACTTGCGCGGCGGCACGCTCAAAAATGGCGATGATTTGCCCCTGGGTCGCCTTTACGGCTCGCGCCATGGGGCGTTGGGCGGGGGTGCCTTTGCGTGCAATTTTTCGGGCCACCAAGAACGCTACGTTGCGCACCTCTTTTGGATCGCTGATGCCCAGCACGGCCCGCACCCAGGGTTGCAGCGCCTCCGAAGGCGGCATGTGCGGCCTGGTGCCCAACTCCACCCAAACGGCGCTGGGCTGGCTGCTGCCCACCACGCCCAGTACCCCGGCGGGAGTGCTGGAAACGTCGCTGTGAATGCTGCCCGCCGTCAGGCCGGTGGCACCACGGGGCATGTTTTCCTGCCATTCCCGCTGGGCCAGCAGCGAGGCCTCGCGCATAGCGCCGGTCAGCACCAAGCCGCTGTAGTGCGGTGCCTCGCGCATGCCGCGCTCCAAGGCATCCAGGCCCGCAATACTGATAGACAAATTCATATCTCGGCTCCCCGGCGCACCAAGTTATGGCGCGGGTTGCGCCGGGGCCAGCTGACCACCGCCGCCGCTGCGCCCAGGCTGGGGGCGGCGCTGGGGTTGAGTTGGTCGGCCAGACCCGTGCCTGCGTAGTACGCCCGGCGGTACTCTGCCGCTCGGGCGGCATAGGCTTGGGCGCGGGTTTGCGTGCGGGCCACATCGACCCCCAGGGCACTTTCGCGCTCGCCGCTGTAGCGGGTAGACAGCTGCATGCACAGCAGGCTGGCTGCCCACTGGGCCACCGGCAAGCGGTGCGCCAGTGGGACATCGACCGGCCCGCCATCAGGCAGGGCCAGATCGGCGCTGTAGCGCAGCAGCGCCTGCTCGATGGCACGGCTGCGGGTATCGGCGCTCAGGGTCTCTTCCTGATCGGCGACCAGGTCAGTGACCAGGCCGCCGAGCGCATCGAGCAGGGCTGCGTTGCTCATCAGGCCACCACGGCTTTGGTAAAGGCGCGGAAGTCCGTCACTGCGCCGCCGTAGATGTGCCGAATTTTGTAGGTCAGCTTGTCGGCGGCGAACATGCTGCCCAGCGTGGGCGAGTCCTGCACGAAAAGCTCCGGCTCTTCCTTGCCGTCCAGGAAGCCCATTTCAATTCCGGGGATGTCCAGCGGGTCAGCCGCCGTGCACCAGTCATTGGCATCCGTCCAGTACCAGACCGGGATGATGTTCATCGTCAGCGTCTGAATAAAGGTTTTTTCGTTGTTCGTGGCCAACTTGAACAAGTCCACCGCCGCCTCTTGCAGCTCCACCGGCACGATCAGGCGGGTGGGGGTGATGCCGATGCGATCGTTGCTGTCCATCTCCGTCTGCTTGAGCATGGCCAGGCGGTGCGCGGCCAAGGCGGTTTTGTCCAGCGCAGCGGTGAACAGGTTGCCGTGATCGGCGTGGAACAGCGCCTTGCCGTCATAAATGGCCTGGTTGTTACGCAAAAAGTCAAAAACAAACTTGGCCAGAGTGCGCTTGGCCGCCCGCGAGAGCTTGCCCGGGATGCGCCGAATTACGCCCACGTCGTCGTTCTTGATCATCTCCAGCGTCACGTCTTCAGTGCCGCCGCGCTTGGTGGCGCGGTAGGTGGCTTCTTCATCGGTCGGGCTGCCCAGGGGCTGGTAATCAGCGCCCTCAGCCACGGCAGGCAGGTCACCATAGCCGCCCCAGCGGGTGCGGTGCTGCACGCGAAAGTCATTGAGCGGCACCACACTCACCAACTGCCGCCAGCCGTCAAAGTCCACAGCCGCACGGTAATCGTCCAGCATGCGGCGGGTAATACTGTCGCCCAGCACCTCGGCAAAGGAGTTGCTGCCCAGCGACTCGGCCATGCGCGACTGGTCGCACTCGCGCAAGCGGCCTGTGACCTGGCGGTCGCCGGTCATCTCTACGTAGCATTCCTTGATGGACTGCACGCGGCCATGGTCTTTGTGACCAGGGTCCCAAAAAGCATCCAGCATGTCGCGCATGGTCAGGCTGCGGTCGCCCACCTGGATGGAGCCTTGGCCAAACATGGGGACGCGCACCGCACCGCTTTCGGTCAGGCGGGCCACGTAGCCGCCTTCGTCTTTGATGAGCTGGGCCACTGCCGCCTCAGTCAAGCGGTCAGCGCCCGCCGTGGCCACCTGGGCCAGTAGGCGTTCTTTGCTGGCCTGAGGCAGTTGGGCCGCGCCAATGCGCTCGCGGGCTACGCCGCGCAGCTCGAACACGGCCAGGTCAGCGCGGGTCAAGGGAGTGCTGTCACCATGGGCTTCGGTCACGCGCTGGGTATTGCTAACACTGCTATCAGCGGCGGGCACCAGCGGGCCGCAAACGGCTTCGTGCAGATTGACCACCTCATCGTCGGTGATCGTTTCAAAATTGACTGCGGCATGTTTGGCCGGGTCTTTGGCCTTGACGGCCTCCAACATGCGTTGTTTCCACAGGGGCATGGCTTGGCTTCCTTGTTCAGATTCAGGGGTAGGGGGAGGGAAATCGGGATCGGCGGCAGCTTCGGTCAGGCGATCCAGGCCGCCGCCTGCGCCTGGCTCGACGATCAGATCGACGGAATGCACTTTTACGAAGCGCACCGCCTCGCGCAGCTTTTCTGCCCCGGCTTTGCGGGTGCGGGTGCGGGCATCCGCGTCAATCGACAGACCCAGCAGGGACTGCATGCCGCGCTTGACGGCCTCGACCATCTTGGTGACAGCGGCATCGCTGGGGTCGATGGCTTTAAACGTGCCCACCAGTGCGCCGCTATCGGGCACGGTGCCCTCGATAAAGCGCACGCTGTAGATGCCGCCGATCAGGTTGCGCACGTCCTTGCCCTTGCCTGCGATGTGCTCGGCATCGCTTTTGGCAAACACGCGCACACCTTCAAACATGGGGGCGGCTTCGCGCAGCGCGGCATCGGGGTAATAGTTGCGGTTGCCGCTGCGGCCTGCGCGGATCAGCGTCACTTCGATGCTGCCGTCGGCCGCTTCGCGGAAAGCAGCCTCTGCCTCGCGCACGGGGGCAGGGGCAGTGCCCACAGGGGCATAGTCCGCCACCACTTCCTGCGCCTCGCCCAGGGCCACGGTGTTATCGAAGGTCAAGGTGTAGGGGTAGCTGTACAGCCGCCCCTTGTATTGCACGACTACGCGATCGGGCCAGATGCCACGCACGTCAGCGTAAAAGTCGCCGCCATTGGCCGACAGGCGCAGCTTGTCGCGGATGGCCTGGCGCACCAAGTCCAGGAGCTGGCCGTACTCGGTGGTGACGGCCTCAGTCAGGCGGGCAAAGCCGCTGCCAGGGGGGATGCATTTGACCCGCATGGCTTATTTGCCCTTGCCCGCAGCCGCAGCCACTGGCTCAAGGCTGGAGAGCTTTTGCCCGGCCTTGGTGACTACGACCACGTGCGTGCCGTAGTCGCGCCAGGCCAGCACCTCATCGGCGGCGCACTGCACACGCTTGGCCGCCTCGGCAGCGGTCAGGGGTTTATCGGTGATTTTGGCATCTGCCATCTGCTGTCTCTCCATCGGGATTGGGATGGAGCGACTTTCGCCGAGGAGTCAAAAAAAACTGAGGCTGCCAGGGGTCGGCCCGAGAGGGTGGCGCGGAGGTTTTTAGCGCACCTCGGCGCGGCGAGGCTTGCGCCTGCGCGGGTCTATGTTTAAACCCCGTTTAAATCTTCGCGTGTGCGCTTGTATTTGTAAAGGCAGGGGGTAGGCGCTGGCTAGGCGATTCGTGTGCCGTAGCGGGCTTTTTTGCAATACGGGCTGCGGCCATAGTTTAGCTGGTTGCCGCCGGGGGGCGGTTTGCGCCCTCTTGCCGCCGCCCGGCACGCTTGGCAGCTTGGTCCAGCGCGGCTTTGCGCCCGTCTAATTTCAGCTCCAGCTCGGTAAATGGCTTGGCTCCAGGGGTGGAGACTTTCCAGTGTTTCATCCATGGCAGGCTGATGCAGCCGCAGCGGATGATCTGCTCTGGCGGCGCTTTTGGGTCATGCGGGCACTGCATCAAAGTGGTGCCGCCGCCGGGGTTGGGCACCTTGAAGGGTTTGCTGGCATCCACCACCTGCCCGTCCATGATGTCGTGGTACCAGCGGCTATGAATTTTGCCGCTGCGCCGCCATTGCTTGCCCAGGCCGGGCACGATCTCGGCGGCCTGGTGCAGCCGGTCGCTGCCCGCTACGGCAAAGGCACGGGCCACTTCAGCCTGCACGATCATCGTCGCGCGGGCGGGTGATTCTGTCGCCAGCAACTTTTGCACGGCCTGGATGGCCTGGTACGGTGTCTGCGCACCGATGGTCACCAGCCCGAGCTGGCGGCCTATCTTGCCTGCGGCTTCCTGGCCCACGTCTTTGAGGCGCAGCGTGCCAAAGGCTTTCATCTGCAGGAGCTGGCGCACGTCCAGCTGCACTAGGCGCAGCTCCACGGCGTGGCCGATGGTGGCCAGGGGCTTGTCCACGGTGGCCACGCCCAGCTCCCAGGCATCTTGCATGCGCCCTTCAAACAGCGCCCCGGCCTTGCCCGTGGCCCCTGCCAGCACGTCTTCAATCTGCCTCAGCAGCCGTGCCAAGTGCCACTGCTGCCAGTCGGGCGGCAGACCCGCAAGAGTGGCCAGGATTTCGGTGCGGGCGGCTTTAAGAATTTCCAGCACGCCGGTTTGCCCGGCCAGCAGCAGCCGCCCGCGCTCGCGCAGGTGGCGGGCGATTTCCGCATCGAAGGCCGCGTCCGGCTTGTCTGCCTGGGGCAGCGGATCAGTCTTGCGGCCCATCGCTCAAGCCATCTTGGCTGCGGTAGATATCGCGGGCATCGCGCTCGGCCTGGCGCTGCGCGGCCTCTTCACGCGCGTCGGCCAGCTCGGCCTTGGCATCAAAGTCTTGGCCGAAGCGCTGGGCCACGTCGGCCACGATTTTGAGGGCAGTCTCCTCGGTCAAAAGGCCGGCCTCGATCATCTGGATCACTGCCGAGACTACCGACTGCATGGCAGAGGCAAATTTGGTCACATCGCGGTTGAGCAGTTCCGGGAATACCGCCGTGACCTGCCACTCATCCGCGGCCCAATCAGGGGTAACGCCCTGAGTGCGAGCATGGCAGAGCAGCACGTAGCGCCCAATCTCTTCGAGCATCCGCTTTAAAAACGCCTGGCGCATCGAATACATCTTGAACGTGGGCTCGCCCATTTCGCTGGCGGCCGCACGGTTGACATCGCCGCCGCCGCCAAACCAATGCTCTGGCACGGTGGCACCGCCCAACACGTGGTTGCGCAGCAGCCGGGCGCTGGCACTGGTGTCTGCGGCTTGCAGGCTGGGGGATTTGGGCTCCAGCTTGACCTGGTCGTTATGCACAAAGCTGCTGTTGGGTTCTGGCGGCACAAACTCGCGCTCAAACTTTTTGACCGTGGCATCGTCCGCCCCGGTCAGGGTCACGTCCCAGACAAAACGGCGTAGGTAGTCGATGCGGTCGAGTTCGGCAAACAAAAAGCCGTCGTAGGCATCCAGCCAGTCCATTTGCCCCAGCAGGTCAGAGCGGCCCCGGGTGCCATTGGGGAATTTATTGACCTGGTACAGCAGGCAGTCACCATCCGTAAAGTCCTTGGCGCGGATTTCTGCGGTACGGGCGCTGAACAATTCAGCATCTTCGCCCAGCACGATCACCCGGTATTTGTAGTGCCGCCCTTTGCTGTCACGCTTGGTAATCACGCCGATGGGCTGCTCGGGGTTATCGGGGTCGTTCACAACCTGGGCAATTTGCCGAGGGTCAAGGTAGCCCAGACGTACAAAGCCGTCGCCCTCGCGCACGTGGGCGACAAAACACTGCTCGCCCAGCAGGCCCAAGGCACGCACGCGGCCCTCTATCTTTAATGGCCAGTTGTTGATGGGGTCGGCCCAAAATGCGTTCAACTTTTTTTGATGCTCGTCATCAACACATTGCAGCGTCACGCCCTCGGCCAGTAGGTAGGCCAGGGGCAGCTCCACCAGCCGGTTGGCCAGCAGGTTGGTTTGCCACAGGTATTCGGCCAGCTTTTGCATGCGCTCTTGCGCCATCGGGGCCAAGTCGCGGTCATTCATGCCGCCCAGGCCGTCGCCGGTCAAGCGCCGCCAGCCATCGTCATTGCTGTGGCCTTGGGCGCTGGCGGCTTCGCGCAGGGGCTGGGTGGCCGGTGCGGGCGACTGGGCCGGGGCTAGCCCAAGGGCAGTTTTAGCGCGGTCAATCCAGCTCACGATTTACCCTCCACCTGCAGCTCGGCACCCACCAGGGCAAAGGCCAACAGGCCGTGGTCGTTGTGCGCCTGCAGCACTTCGCGCAGCTTGGCGGCGGCCAGGTACACGCCCTGGCGCTGAAACTCTGGTAGGTCGCGGATAACGCCCTGAATGGCGTACAAAGTCACTTGGTCGTTGGTCATGAGGGTCTCCGAAACATCCGCTTGACTTGGCGGGCATAGCGCTCGCGGGCGGATTGGTTGTGGTGGGGGGTGGTGTTGCCGCCCTGGGCCGCTGCGGCGATACCGCCGGTGACGCACAGCATGTAGAGCATCTGCACCATGTCGGGGCCATCGTCGTGGTCGGCTTTGGGGAAGTGACGAAACTGGTCAATCAGCGTGGTCTGACTGGAATGCAGGCGCAGCAGCCCGTTGTGCATGTGCGGCTGCAGGCTTTCGATGCGCAGCAGCTTGTCGCTGGTCGGAATCAGGGCGCGGGCGGGTACGGGAACGCCCAGCTTGGCGCTGCGCTTGACCAGCTCAGTGCGCAAAAACTCCTGAAACTGGACGCTCTCAAAGCCCCAGACGATGCAGCAATACTCTCGCTGCATCTCAATCACGTCGCTGATGATGCGGTCGGGCACGCGCTTCTTTATCACCGCCTCGACCACGTCCATCACGCCAGTCTCGCGGTTGTAGCCGCCTACGCCGATGGCGCTGGGGTCGCGGCTGTTGCCCGCTTTGCCCAGGCTGGGGTCGCAGGCACCGTAGAAAATCCACTCGTCTAGGCGATTGACCCAGAAGCGGATGGAGTGGGCAAAGGGCGCATCATCCCCGGCCACGGGGTCGTTTTGCTGCTCGCTGTCAAACGCCGCATGCCCTTCGCGGGCGCGGCGGAGCATGAGTTTGACTAGTGGGCGCAGCGCGGGCCAGGACACTTTTGCGCCTGCATCCATGGCGGCCTGGTTGTCCTGGTAGAGCCGCATGGCCGCCGCCTCGCCCTGCTGCGGGGTCTCTCCCGCCAGCAGCAGCCCCTCGAATTGCTCCCACAAGTCCATGCGGTCGGGCCACTGGATGATGGCTTTAAACACCTTGCGATTCCACAGCGGGTTTTTTAAAAACCGCGCCAGCACGCTGTCGTAGTGCAGCACGGTGCCGACCAAGATGGCATCCATGCTGTCATCGGGCGGCCCCAGGGACAGCACGGATTTTGTGACGAAGGTTTGTAGCTTGTCGCGCTGCGCGGGGGTATTGACGTTTTCGTCGTTTTCGATGTCGTCGCAAATCGCCAGGTCGGGCCGGTGCGCCCCGTGCCGGCGGCCCCGGATTTTCTTGCTGCTGCCGAAGGCTTCGACCTTGCGGCCATTGGCCGTGACGATTACCCCGGCCCGCCAGATTTTGCCCTGGCCAGCAGCCTCGGGGAAGTCGCTCATGATGCGCGGGTTGGCTTCCAGCTCGGCCTTGATGGCCTCCAGCATCTCGGCGGCCTGCTCGAAGGCATCCATGACGATGATGGCGTACCACTTGGCCCCGGTGACCAGGCACCAGGTCACAAAGCTCATGCTGATCTTGGTGGACTTGGCCTCGCCACGCGGCGCGGCAATGGCATCGCGCTGGCCTGCCGGGGTGTTGATGATCTCCGGCAGGCGCTTGTAAAGGTACTTGTGCAGCTCGGACGGTTCGGCCTTGCCGTAGTGGGGAAAATAGTGCCTGTCCCAATACTCAAAACCGGTCACCGGGTCGCACACCTTGCGGCGGCGCTCGCCAATCGCGGCGGGGGTGACATCCCAGCCGTCCATGTTCGCGTCGATCTGGCGGCGCAGGTCGTCGGCCAGGGAGGTCAGACCCGCCAGAAATTCTTTACTGCTTTTTGCCATGTCAGGCTACCGCCACAAAGAGCAAGAGCGCTTTGAAATAGTGGCCCTCAAAAACAAGCCACAGCGCGACAAGAAAGATGACACAGGTATCCACCATCACCGCACCTTCGCCAGCTCTTGGCCAAACGGCTCCAGCATCTCCACCAGCACACTCAGGTGCTGTGGATACCGCTGCTGTGCAAATGATGCAAAGCGCTGCAGAACGTCAAGCTGCACGGCTTGCTTGTCCAGCTCGGGGTTCAGGCGCTTGAAGCTGGCCATCGTCTTGTTGAAGCTGTCGCTCATGCTGGCCAGCGTTTCGGCCCGCTCGCGCGGCCCCATATCCTTGGCATCGCGCAGCAAGTCCATCGTGGCCTGGTGCTGCACCAGGTAGTCTTCGAGCAGCTTGGCCGAAAGGCTTTTAAAGGTATCGTCGCCCAGCGCCACGGCAGAGCGCACCGTGTCCCAGTCGTCGCCCTGCGCGGCGGCCTCTTGCTTCCAGCGATTGGCTGTGCTGCGGGCCACGCCCAGCTTGGCACAGGCCGCCTCCATGGGCAGGCGCTGGAACACATACAGGCCGCGCAGCTGGGTGCGTTTTTCAGCGGGGTGCGCCATCAGTTGCCCAGCCCGCCACCGCCGCGCATGAATTGCTTGATGCCCTCGACCACCAGGGCGGTGCCCACAGCCACTGCACCGCCGGAGACGGCACCGGCCACTGCGGCTTTTTTCTCCACTTCACGCAGGCGTTCGTCAATGCCATTCAGGCGGGCATCAAACCGGGCATCCATGTCTGCGATGCGCTTGTCCTGCTGGGTCAAGTGGGCGGTAATGCCGTCCAGCTTGCCGTCGATCTTGCCCAGCAGCATCAACTCGTCTTTGTCCATTGCCATGTCTTTTGCTTCTTTCTTTTGTGCATCAGGGGTGCATCAACTGAGCGCGGCAGGAGGCATAGGCCGCGTTCAGCGTTTCAACTTCGGCAATTACTGCTCCAAGGCGTCGCGTATTGCTTTCTGGTAGTAGCCCGTAGGCCGGGGCAGCGTCTGCTGCACCAGCGTCGGCAACGGCGGGCGCGTGACCTGCGGTGCCACCACGACCCGGCCCACAGGCGGCAGGCTGGGGGACGAGGCGCACCCGCACAGGGCGCTGCTCAAGATCGCCACGCAGGCGATCAATTTCTTGTTGTGCTGCGGCATCGGCCACCTCTTGCAGTTGATAAGCGGCATCCAGCGCGGTCTGGGCGGTGTCGCGCTGGGCGGTAAGGGTGGCCAGGATCTGTGCAGCATCGGCGTTCTGGCGCTTTATCTCGCCGCTCAGACGCTCTAGCTGCACATCCATGGCCATAACTTGATTACGGTAGTGGTCGGTGGCCCAGGCCAGGGTCAGGCACAAAAGCAGCAGGGCGACCACGAGCCAGCGCTCGACCGCAAGCAGAAATCCATTTAGGCGCGGACTCATGGCTGCGCCCCTTTCCAGGATTCGGTGGCAAAGTCGTACTCGGCTCGCAGTAGCGCCACACCGGCCAGACAGTCGGAGCGCTCTTTCAAGCGGCGGTTGTAAAGCCCCTGGACAAAGCGGTATTCCCAAGCCCCCTGGGTGTTTTTGCGCCCCGTTTTGACATAGCTCCAGACCGGCGTTTTGCCGTCCGGCCCGTGGGCCAGTGCATCGCAGGCGGCCTCGTATTTGCGGGCATTGAGCAGGCCCATGGCGCGGCTGGCGCAGGTGGACGGCTCCCCGTGGTTGTGGCCATGGCTGCTGAAAGCATCCAGCACCGGCTGCGTAACGGGCACCTTGATGCAGCCCAGCACCTGCGCCTGGCCGGTGGCCAGCACCTGGCTGCCCACGGCCCGGCACTGCGCATCCGACCAGTAATCACCCAGCACCACCGGCACCGGGCTGGCGTGTTTTGTCAGCCCCAGGCAGGCAGTGGGCAGGCCGCCCGCAAGCTGGTCTGCATACACCACGTTCTTGAACCCCGGCGTGCCATCACGCCGGGCTGGGCCGTCTTCGTAGCCGGAGATGTAGGCCACATACCCTGCACCGCCCAGCACCAGGGGGATGCCGAAGCGCAGGACGGTTTTGCCAATGGATGCTGTATTTGCCATGCCCCGCACTGTCGCGGGTGGGGTAGAAAAAAATAAGGCCGACAAAGGTCGGCCTGGGTGGTGGAAGGTGCTTTTTTAAGGTATCACAACCTAGATACTGCGGTCAAAGCGCACACTTCCTGAACCATCTTTTATGGCAGGCGAAGCAAGGGGTGCGCAATGATAGGAGCCTTCATCAAGGCTCTGGCAATCTGGGCGAAGTATCTCCTCTGCGGGTATTGTTACCGGCAGCACCCGCCCCATAAGCGATCGACACACGGGGCAAGTCCTGGCGCTCTCACCAAACACTTGCACGCTACGCCATCCTTGAGAGGCGTACTTCTTAAGGTCGGCAGTTAGCCGAGAGAGGTGCTGCTTATACAGGGCTGCGGCTTCTCTTTGCATCTTCTTGGCTTGGTGATCTTCCCAGGCTCGCTCTGCCGCTTCCGCCTGCGTCGGGGTCATCAACCGCTTGGTGCGATTGCGTGGCGTGTCTTTAATGAAGATGAACTCGCCACACGCTTTGCACTTGGTTTTGCGCTGGGGCATTTTTGCCAGCGGGGCTTTACAAGATGGGCATTGAGGGGCATTCATGCGGTGCTTCTTTCAGTGATTGTCACTGGCCGCGTCACGCGGCCTTTTGCTTTGCCGGCTGCTTGGCTGAGTCCATCCACTTCCTCATTTGACAAAGTAATCAATTTGGCGCGATAAGCACCTGCTCATCCAACGTGAGCAGCTTAATTTTCCCGGTCATTTCATCGACCACGCACAGCGCCCTTAAAGCCACCTCCAGGCCCAGCCCGTTTTTCATGCGCACCATGCGGGAGTCCTGGTTCCACAAAAACCGCCAGTCAGCGCTACCTCGCATCCACCCAACGGCTGGAATCACGGCAGTTTCGGGATCGCGGGAGACCCGCTTTAGCTCCCTCTGACACGTCTCAAGGGCGGCATCGTCTAAGACCTTGGCATCAGGGTGTCCAACTGAAGCCAAGTACTCCTTACGTTTTTCGTCCTTTTCCTTGCGCTTTTCTTCCTTTTGCTGGAATGCTGCCCGAGCAGTTTCTTCCGGTGATGGCCGCGAAGCAAAAAAAACGACCATGAGCACAAGGCAAAAAACAAAAATACCCGCCGCAATCTTCCACTCGGTCTTACTGGCACCGGCAATTTTCTCAGAAGTCATTTTTTAAAAATCCTTGATGTGATCATCATTGGCTGCCTTATGCAGCCTTGCTGCGCTTACCCCCTGCACCCGCAGGCGCGAAAGCGCCAAGCGCCGTCTTTACCCCGGCCTGTACTTGCTCTGGGGCCGCATGGAAGTTGTCTAACAGGATGCGGTCACCTTTTGAAATTGGTTGCACTGAAGTAGGCGTAGTGGTAACGCTGCCTACGCGCTGACCCGTCAGGATGTACAGCACATCAGCCCCTGCAGCGGCAATGGCTGCAAGGTAGTTTGAATCTGGAGAACGTTCGTTTTTCTCGTAGTTGATCTGCGATTTTTTCGTTACCCCAGCAATTGTTCCAAACGCTTCTTGCGATAGCTGAAGTGCCTCTCGCTCTTCGCGTAAACGCGCACCTATAGAAACCATTTGTTCACCTTGGTTATCTCTTGAAAGGAGAACAATCGTTCTCCATAATCATGCCTAAGACAACGCCGCACATTTGCGCGGCGTGAATTTACCTAACAACTTAGGCAAAGGATAACAAAGCAATGCACCCTGAACAGATCAAGGCCGCAATGCGTATGGCGGGCACCACACCAGCCATGCTGTGTGATGAATTGGGGGTGGCTGCATCTTCTGTTTCGCAAGCGATCAGTGGGCATATCAAGAGCCAACGCATACAAGGCCGTATTGCTCAAATCATCGGCAAGCCCGTATCAGAAATTTGGCCCAACCAAATCACGCTGCGCCGCAGCCGGGCACAGATCGAAGCCCAACGTGCAAGGGCCGCCGTATGACCTGGCACACCGCCCGCGAGCTGGCAGGCCTGCCGGGGATGCCCGGCAGCGAACGCCGCACCCGTGAAAAGCTGGTGCAGCTGGCAGCAACCAGCCGTACACGTGCAGGCCGTGTCGGCGGCGGGCGTGAATACGACAGCACCAGTCTGCCTGCCGAAACCCGCGCAGCCCTGGCTGCCCGCCAGATTGCCGCCGCAGGCAGCACGGCCCTGGCCGTGGTGGATACGCCCCCTGTGCGCTCTTTTGCCCCTGCGCCCCAGCAGCAGGCCGTGGTGCCTGCCCTGGCCACCAACCGCCAGCCCAGCATGGCCGATAAATCGGTGGCCGATGCCCGTGTGCGGCTGGTCACGCTGGTGCAAGGGCTGATGCCGCTGCACGGCAGCAAACGCGCCTGTGCCCTGCTGGCCGCGCAGCTTGTGACGGGCGAAGCAGGGGCAGAGCTGCAAACCATTGCCCGCACGGCCAACCAGCGGGCACGGGGCGATATGGTTAGCGCACGCACGCTGGAGCGCTGGGTTTCCGAACACAACAAAAACGGCTGGTGGGGCTTGCTGCCCGCCCAGGCTGGCCCGCGTTTTCCTACGGTGGCCGACGATGTAGCGGCTGTGCTTGGTCTGTACCACAGCCGCGATGCCCGCTTTCGCAAACTGACCGGCGCGGCGCAGGAGGCCACTCGCATGCTGGGCCGGGACTTTGACACCTGGCGCACGCTGTACGACCGCGCCCGCCGCGCCCTAGACAAGCTAGGCAAAGATGCCCAGGTCAATGTGGCCCTACTCAAGGCCCGCCACAGCGGGGCGCAGCGTGACGCCAAGCTACCGTTTAAACGCCGCAGCACCGAGGGGTTTGACCCGCTGGACGTGTGGGTAATTGACGGCCACACATTCAAAGCCAAGGTGCGCCACCCTGATCACGGTGCGCCTTTTGCGCCGGAGCTGACGGTGGTGTTGGATGCGACCACGCGCATGATCGTCGGCTGGTCGGTGGGGCTATCAGAAAACGTGCGCGTTGTGGGCGATGCCCTGCGCCACGCTATTGGCCAGCACGGCATTTGCGCCATCCTGTACGGGGACAACGGCGCGGGCGAGACGGCCAAGGCCATGGATTGCCCGATTGACGGTTTTTGCGCCCGCCTGGGGATTGAGCACCGCACGGGCATCCCCGGCAAGCCACAAGGTCACGGAGTAATTGAGCGCAGCTGGCAGACCCACGCCATCAACGCCGCCCGAAAATTTGCCAGCTACCAGGGCAAGGATGCGGATGCGGGCACCTTCCGCAAAGTAGCTGCCGAGCTGGCCAAAGAGCAGCGGGCGGTCAAGCGCTCAGAACAAACCGGGCAGGTCATTCAGCTCTCCCAAAAAGCGCCCAGCTGGCAGCAATTTATCGACGGTGTGCAGGAAATGGTGGAGCAATACAACGGCCAGCACCGCCACCGCAGCTTACCAAAGCGCAGCGATGGCAAGCACATGACGCCTGCCGAGTATTGGGCCGAGATTTTTGATCCGGCTATGCAGATCAAGCCCTCGCAGCAGGAGCTGCGGATGCTGTTTATGCCCAGCGTCATCCGCACGGCGCAGCGCGGGGAGGTGACTTTTTTCAATCAGCACTATCAAGCGCCGGAGCTGATGCGCCGGGATGTGGATGGGCGCGAGGTATCGGTGCGCTACGACATCCACGACCCCAGCTTTGTGCTGATTTACACGCTGGGCGGGGAATACGTGTGCGAGGCGCAGTGGAACGCCAACCGCATCGACTTTTTTCCGAAACCCGTCATCCAGATGGCCCGCGAAAAGCGGGTGGCCGCTGCCATCAAGCGCCGCGAGCAGCAGATCGACACCGCTCTGCGCGAGCTGGGGCCCACCGTGGATATGGACGTGCCCATGGCCTTGCCAGCACCAGCCGCGCCGCTGGTGGTGCTGGCCGCCATTACGCCCCAGGCCACACCTGTATCGGCCCAGGCCGCGACAGCTGCTGCAGTGCGCCCCATGTTTGACATGCCCAGCGATCGCTACGAGTGGCTGATGCGCCACCGCGATGGCTGGACGGATGCCGACCACGCCTGGATTGACCGCTACGTGCAAAGCGACAGCTACGCCGATCTGCGGGATTTTTACGAGAGCAGGGGGATGGGGTGGGATGCCGGGGGCGATGCGCTGCCGGTTTTTAAGAGTGCCCTGTGATGGCGGCCACCACCACAGAGCGAGTTTTTACGAATGAAAAACGAAAGGGAAATGTAAAGTGAAAAAGGGATTTGTGCAAACTGAAAACTTTCGTCTGCTCAAAGAAGCAGAGAAGATCGTCGCCCGCCGGGGTGCCCGCGAAGCGAGCCTGGTCATCATCCAGGGCAAGTACGGTGTCGGCAAATCGGAGCTGACCGAACGCTGGGCCAGTGAAAACGGCCACGTCTTTATCCGCGCTAAAAAGGTGTGGACGAACAGGGCCATGCTTGAAGACATCGCCGCTGCACTGGGCCTGTCGGTGCGCGGCATGGCCAAGGATGTGGAAAACCGTATCACGGCGCACCTGGCCGTCAGCATGCAGGCGCTGATCATCGACGAGGCCGACTATTTGGCGGATATGTCCTCGGCCAGCAAGCTGGAAACTATTCGGGACATCTCGGACGTGACAGGCACGATGGTCTTTTTGGTCGGCATGGAAAACTTCCCGGCCATCGTCCAGCGCTACGACCACATTGCCAGCCGGGTGGCCCGCATCGTGCAACTGCACCCACTGAGTCTTGCCGATGTGCAGGCCACGTGTAAAGCCAAGTCGGATGTGCAGCTGACCTCGGCCCTGGTCGAGCAAATTCACCGTGACTGCATGGGCCGCATGCGCCTGCTGCTCAACGCCATTGCCAATATTGAGGTGTGGGCCGAGGCCAATGACTGGGCTCAAGTGGACGTGACCCACGTCAAAGGCAAGGCGCTGTGCACCGATTTCACAGGGCACTTGGTCAAGCGCGGAGGCAAGACATGAGCGCACCAAAACCGTGGTTTCTTCTTCCAGGCCTTGCCGCTTTGGCTCGCAACATCAAGCAGCGCGGGCGCACTTTCACCGCGCAGGATTTGAGCCGCTGGGCAGACACCGAGCAGATTGATTACAACTTAAACGTGGCCAAAATGGCCCTGGATACGATGGCAGCCTGGCGGTATGTCCAGCTGCAAAATGCCAAGCTCCAGCGCAAGCGTATCGGGGCCATCAATGTCTGGGTGCTGACCGAGAGCGGGTGGGCTGCGACCAAGGCCGCGCTGCGAGCTATGCCCGGAGGCCCCCCACAAGGCACCTATGCGCTGGAGCTGGACGTGCGCCTGTGGAATCTGCTGCGCATCCGCCGCAAGCTGACCGCTGATGAGGCAGCCCAAACACTGGTCGATGCCAGTGCCGCCGATTACCCCACCCTTAAAAAACGCATCGCAGCCCTGCTGGCCGCCTGGGCCAAGTACGCACCCAAAGCCGTAGGTCGCGGGGTCAGACGAGAGCCGGGTGGCCACGTGCGCTTTGTGCTGTATCCAGACAACAAATTGGGCCGCTGGCCACCGCCCACCAAGGCTGGGGAGATGCACCCTAGTGCGTTTTCCAACACTGCCCCCGTTCCGTCGAATTTTTTAAAGGCTTCAGGCAGTGAGGAGCATGTATGAGCCAGCCCGCTTACATGTCCATGCCCTGGTTTGCGCTGCTGGTGGCCCAGGTATCACCTCCCGGCGTAGTCCATGCCCGCATTGCCCGGCAACTAGCCCGGATATTTCACGCATGTAGCCAACGGCGTGCGCAGCGGGGCATCGCGGCGCGGATTTGAGCG
>NZ_JBHSEY010000051.1:0-22013 GCF_042654745.1 Comamonas denitrificans | reverse complement strand
CCGCCTGCCGAGTTTGAGCGGCGTCACTTCCTGAGGCTCCAAGGTGTCTAGGAAATCCTGGGCGATTCACAGCGAGCTGCAAAAAGCAGCCGCAGCCAAGGATGCTGAAATCCAGTCATTGCAAGCCAAGGTGACCTCAGCCAAGCAGGAGCAACAACTGGCGGTAGCCCAGGCACTGAGCAGTGTTGAAAAGAAGCGCGACGAGCTGGCTCACCAGTTGGAGCAAGCCAAGCGCGACAACCAAGCTGCTACCGCCTTGGCGCAGGCCCAACGCATTGCAGATCTGCAGCAAGCGGAAGCTGCCAGCGCAGCCGAAATACAGGCGCTGAAGGCGCAGCTGGACGCTGCGACAAAGGAGCAGCAACTGGCCGTCACCCAGGCGCTGAGCACGGTTGAAAAGCAGCGGGATGAGTTCAAGAGTCGCTTTGAACAAGCGCAGCTGGAGAAGCGCCTTGCTGAGCAGTCGCTCAAGGAAAAGTACGAACTCCAGATCAAAGAGCGCGAAGACGCCATCGAGCGCCTGAAAGATCTCAAGGCCAAGCTCTCAACCAAGATGGTGGGCGAGACGCTGGAGCAGCACTGTGAGACAGAATTCAACCGGTTGCGTGCCACAGCTTTCCCTCGCGCGTACTTTGAAAAGGACAACGATGCCAGCAGTGGCAGCAAGGGCGATTACATTTTCAAAGAATCGGACGATGCGGACACCGAGATCGTGTCAATCATGTTCGAGATGAAGAATGAAAGCGACACGACCGCCACCAAGAAGAAGAACGAAGACTTCTTCAAGGAACTAGACAAAGACCGCTCTGAAAAGGGTTGCGAATACGCTGTTCTTGTCTCACTGCTGGAGCCCGACAGTGAGCTCTATAACACTGGCATCGTGGATGTGTCGTACCGCTACCCCAAGATGTATGTGGTGCGCCCACAGTTCTTCATCCCCATCATCACGCTGCTGCGCAACGCCGCGCTGAATTCGCTCAAGTTCAAGACCGAGCTGGCATTGATGAAGTCGCAAAACATCGACATCACCAACTTCGAAAGCCAGCTGGAGGGCTTCAAGGAGGCCTTCGGCAAGAACTACGACTTGGCTTCTCGACGCTTTCAAACCGCCATCGACGAAATCGACAAGTCGATAGACCACCTGCAAAAGACCAAGGATGCCTTGCTGGGTGCCAACCGTAACCTGCGACTGGCCAACGACAAGGCGCAGGATGTGACGATCAAGAAGCTGACCCGGGGCAACCCCACCATGGCCGCTAAGTTTTCCGAGCTGAAGCAAGTGGCCAAAGATAGGGAATAACAATATGGAAAAACTGAAGATGCACTCTCCTACCCTCACCCCTGTGCGCTTGGCGCTGTGGCATCCCACACCACCGAGCGCATACCAATCGAGGCCATTTGAAACCCAGCATTGAAAAAGCGGGGGCGATCGCCCGGCACCACCGCTGCAGCCGCGTAAAGCAGCGGCAAGAAATGCTCGTGCGTGGGGTGGCAGACCTCGGTGATATCCCCCCATTGGGCAAACTGCACCAGCGGCTGCACATCGCCCGCCAGGATGTGATTGGCCACGCGGTCATCAAACTGCAGCGCCCAGCGGTAGGTGGCATTGAGGCCCATGCCCTGGCGCAGGGTGGACAGGTTGTGCACCACATTGCCACTGGCCACCAGCAGCACGCCGCGCTCGCGCAGCGCGGACAGTTGCTGGCCCAGCGCCCAGTGCTCGGCAGCAGGGCGGGTGATGTCCATGCTCAGTTGCACCACGGGGATATCGGCCTGCGGAAACATGGGCTGCAGCACGCCCCAGGCACCGTGGTCCAGGCCGCGCTCCCAATCGACGTTCAGCGGCTTGCCTGTGGCCGGATTTTTTAACGCCGCCGCCAATGCCGGGGCCAGTGCGGGGGCCCCCGGGGCGGGGTAGCGGCACTGGTACAGCTCAGGCGGAAAACCACCAAAATCATGCAAGGTGGCCGGTTGCGCGGCCCCACTCAGCGCCCAATGGCCGCCGGTCAGCCAATGCGCAGAGATGCACACAATCAACGTTGGGCGGGGAAAGCGTTGCAACAATTCTTGCCCCAGATCGGCCCAGGTTAAATGCCAAGCGTTTTTTTCAATGGCATTCATGGGACTGCCATGGCCGACAAAGAGCACCGGCAAGCGTGGGGTGACGGGGAGCAAATCGGATAACAAAGCAGCAGTCATACCCATGATTACAACAAAAATACACCAAAAAAAACCCGCTGACGCAGGCCAGCGGGTGGAGCCGAAGGGGAGTTCTTCAACGGTTAAGGCTGAGCTCAGGCGGCAAAGTTGGCCTGGGCAAAATCCCAGTTGGCCAAGTGGTTCAAGAACACTTCAACAAACTTGGGACGGGCATTGCGGTAGTCGATGTAGTAGGCGTGCTCCCACACGTCCACCGTCAGCAAGGCCTTGTCGGCGGTGGTCAGGGGGGTGCCTGCTGGGCCGGTATTGACGATGTCCACGCTGCCATCGGCTTTTTTCACCAGCCACGTCCAGCCCGAGCCAAAGTTGCCCACGGCCGATTTGGTGAATTCTTCCTTGAACTTGTCAAAGCTGCCCCACTTGGCGTTGATGGCCTCCAGCAACGCACCGGTAGGAGCGCCGCCGCCTTGGGGCTTCATGCAGCTCCAGAAGAAGGTGTGGTTCCAGATTTGCGCCGCGTTGTTGTAGATGCCGCCGGAAGATTTTTTGATGATCTCTTCCAGGCCCATGTTTTCAAACTCGGTGCCTTTTTGCAGGTTGTTCAGGTTCACCACATAGGCGTTATGGTGCTTGCCGTGGTGAAACTCCAGCGTTTCTTGGCTGTAGTGGGGGGCCAGTGCGTCGATGGCGTAAGGCAGAGCGGGCAGGGTATGTTCCATGGTGTTCCTCTTGATGGTTAGAAATTGTGAGAAAAAAACTGCAGGTTTCTTTGCGTTAGCACTAAGTCAGCACTAAATTTGATTTAACGCAAAAAGTCGCCAACCGGTTAATTGTAGGCACAAGCACACACTTTGGCTGACCGCCCCGGATAAAAAGCGCCAGGTGCCACAATCGGCGGCAACCCGGCTGCAACCCAACTTTTACAGCAAACGCGGTTGCACTACGGTTAAATCCAAACGGCCATCGGCCAATTGCGCTTGCAAAGCCGTACCGACCGGAGCGCTGCCTACCGAAGATACCACTTGCCCCTGGGGGGTGGTCAGCCACGCAAACCCGCGCTGCAGCACGTGTTCCGGGTTAAGTAGCTCCAGCCGCTGCGTCAGCAGCGCCAAGGCTTGGCGGCGCTGCTGCAACTGGCGTTGAAAATTTTTATGAAAATTGGCCTCTAACGCTTGCTGGGTAAGCGCTGACTGCTTCAATTTTAATTGAACGGCTTGCGCCATTTGCTGGCCTTGGCGCTGGCACAGCAAGCGCTGGGTTTGCAGCGCCTTGCCCGGCTGCCCCAAGCGCAGGGCCAGTTTGTCCAGCCACTGCTGCTGGTTTTGCAAGCGCTGCTGCAGCAAGCGCTCGATGCGTTCTGCCCAAGCCTGCAGCTGCAGCAGGCAATCGGCGCGGGCCGGGGCCACCAGCTCAGCGGCGGCCGTGGGGGTGGGCGCGCGCACATCGGCACAAAAATCGGCAATGGTGAAATCGGTCTCGTGCCCCACGCCACTGACCAGTGGTACCGGGCTTTGCACAATGGTGTGGGCCAGGGTCTCATCGTTAAAAGCCCACAAATCTTCCATCGAGCCGCCACCGCGCACCAGCAAGATGGCATCCACCGGGGGGTGCGGGCCCGGTTGCTGCGCCAGCGCGTACACCTGGTGCAAAGCCGCCACCAAAGAGGCCGGCGCTTGCTCCCCCTGCACCAAGGCGGGCACCAGCACCACCGGCAAATACGGGGCCCGGCGCTGCAAGGCGGTCACCACATCGTGCAAAGCAGCTGCCCCCAGCGAGGTCACCAAACCAATCCCCCGGGGCATGGCGGGCAAGGGGCGCTTGCGCTCCGCCGCAAACAGGCCCTGCGCTTGCAAACGCTCTTTCAGGCGCAGGAACTGCTCCATCCAGCTGCCTTGCCCGGCCCGCTGCAATTTTTCGACAATCAGCTGCAAATCGCCACGCTGCTCGTACACACCCAGCTGGCCTTGCAGCTCGACCAAATCGCCATCGCGCGGAGAAAAATCCAGGTTTTGCGCAGCACGGCGAAACATGGCGCAGCGCAGTTGGCCGGTGGCATCCTTGATCGAAAAATAGCAATGCCCACTGGGCGCACGGGAAAAGCCGGCGATCTCCCCCCGCACCTGCACGGGGTTGAAGCGCGCCTGCAAACTATCGGCAATGGCTTGGCACAAGGCCCCCACCGCCCATACGGGCGCAGCACCGGGGCCATTCAAAGAAGCTTGATACATAAGAAAACCGGTAAAACGGCAAAAGCACCTTGTCAGGCAGTGATAATCAGCGGTTGATTTTCACCTACACCACGCGGAGAGAATACGTTGCTGACCATCATCCAAGCCGCTGGCTGGCCCATCTGGCCCCTGATTGCCTGCTCTATTTTGGCCTTGGCGCTCATTGTGGAGCGCTTTATTTCGCTCAAAGCCAGCAAGATCGCCCCCGAAAATCTGCTGCAAGAGGCCATCTCCGTCTCGCGCCAAGGGGTTCCCAGCGAGCAAGTGATTGCCCAATTGGCCCAAAACAGCGCCCTGGGCGAGGTCTTGGCCAGCGGCCTCAAGGCCATCGGCCAGTCCAGCCAGCAAGAATACCTGCAGGCCCAAATGGAGACCGCCGGCCGCGCCGCAGCGCACAAGCTGGAGCGCTACTTGGGGGCCCTGGCCACAATTGCTTCGGCCGCCCCCCTGCTGGGCCTGCTGGGCACCGTGATTGGCATGATTGAGATTTTTGGCTCGCAAGCGGGCGGCGGTGCGGTTGGCAGCGGCAACCCGGCGCAACTGGCCCATGGCATTTCGATTGCGCTGTACAACACCGCTTTTGGTTTGATCGTGGCCATTCCGGCACTGATTTTTTGGCGCTACTTTCGCGCCCGGGTCGATGGCTATTTGCTGCAGCTGGAGCTGGCCAGCGAGCAATTTCTGCACCACTTGTTGCAACTGCGCCGCTAAACGGCCCCGCCCGCAGAACCCGCAGGAGGACAAGCGCCCATGGCCATCAACTTTCGCAAGCGCCGCACCGAAGAGCCTGAGATCAACCTGATCCCCTTCATCGATGTGCTGCTGGTCATCCTCATCTTTTTGATGCTGACCACCACCTACAGCAAATTCACTGAAATGGAATTGACCCTGCCCAGCGCCGATACCGAGCAGCTGCGCGACCGGCCCAAAGAAGTCATCGTCAGCATCGCCGCCGATGGCCGCTACGCCGTGGGTAAAGATGCGCTGCAAGACCGCAGCGTCGAGGGCATCGCCAGCGCCCTGACCCGCCATGCCCCGGCCGGCAAGGACAGCATCGTCATCATCAGCGCCGATGCCAATGCACCGCACCAATCGGTCGTCTCGGCCATGGAAGCGGCGCGGCGGGCCGGGCTGTCGCAAATTACCTTTGCCACCCAAGCGACCTCCGCTGCAGGCCAATAAGCAGCCAGCCACCCTCCGCGCTGCCTTGCCCAATCGCCCACCGCCCCCCCCCGCCCCCAGTGGCCAGCGCTCCCCATGGCAGCGCCGGGGCCTGGGGATGCGCCTGCTGTGGCCACTTTCGCAGCTGTACCGGGCACTGCAGGCTTGGCATGCCCGCCGCCAGCGCCCCATCCACGCCGGGGTGCCCGTCATCGTCGTGGGCAATGTGATTGCTGGCGGGGCTGGCAAAACCCCCGTCACCCAAGCCGTGGTCACCTATTTGCAGCAACACGGCTGGCAGCCGGGCATTGTCTCGCGCGGCTATGGCCGCCGCACCACCGATTGCCGCCAAGCCCTGCCCGACAGCCCCGCCCATGAAGTGGGTGACGAGCCCGCCCTGCTGGCCCGCACCACCGGCGCACCGGTCTTTGTGGCCCGCCAGCGCATCGAGGCCGTGCAGGCCTTGCGGGCGCACTACCCGGCCACCAACATCATCGTCAGCGACGATGGCTTGCAGCACTTGGCGCTGGCCCGGGATATTGAGCTGTGCGTTTTCAACGAGGACGGCATCGGCAACGGCTGGCTGCTGCCCGCTGGCCCGCTGCGCGAACCCTGGCCACGCCCAGTCACCGCCACGCTGTACGCAGGCCAACCACCCCAGCCCATGGGCAGCGCCCCGGCGTTTGCGCTGCAGCGCCGCTTGGCCCCCACGGCCTACAACGGCCTGGGCGAGCACATTGATTTACTCACCCTGGCCCAGCAACCCGTAGAAGCCGTAGCCGCCATTGCCCGCCCTGGCGCATTTTTTGCCATGCTCCAGGCCCAAGGCATCCCCTTGGCCGCCACCCAAAGCCTGCCAGACCATGCCGACTTTGCCCATTTTTCACGCCAGTGCGGCCACGACATCCCCTTACTCTGCACCGAAAAAGATGCCCGCAAGCTGTGGTGCCAGCACCCCCAGGCCTGGGCCGTGCCGCTGCAATTGCAGCTGCCGGCAGACTTTTGGGATTTGCTCGCGCGCGAATTGGCCAAGCTGCCGCCCACCAACAGCCCGCCAGAGCACGTGAACGCCACTACCATTGGCCCTTTTTAGACAAACTGAGCGCACTATGGATGCCAAACTTCTCGAACTGCTGGTCTGCCCCGTGACCAAAGGCCCCCTCACCTACGACCGCGAACACCAAGAGCTAATCTCGCGCAGCGCCCGCCTGGCCTACCCGGTGCGCGATGGCATTCCCATCTTGCTCGAAGGCGAAGCCCGCACCTTGAGCGACGATGAACTCCAAGCCCTGGCCCCATGAGCTTTCACGTTTTGATCCCGGCGCGGCTGGCCTCCGCGCGCCTGCCAAACAAACCCCTGGCCGACATTGGCGGAGCCCCCATGGTGGTGCGTGTTGCCCAGCAAGCGCTGCGCAGTCAAGCGGCCCAAGTGGTGGTGGCCGCTGACAGCGCCGCCATTGCCGATGCCTGTGCCGCCCACGGCATTCGCGCTGTTTTGACCGACCCCGACCACCCCAGCGGCAGCGACCGCTTGGCCCAGGCCTGCGCCCTGCTCGGCCTGGACGGCGATGCCATGGTGGTCAATGTGCAAGGCGATGAGCCGCTGATCGACCCGGCACTCATCAACGCCGTGGCCCAGGTGCTGGCCCACACCCCGCAAGCGAGCATGGGCACCGCCGCCCACCCAGTGCATAACCTGCAGGATTACCAAAACCCCAACGTGGTCAAAGTGGTGTGCAACGCCCAGGGCCTGGCCCATTACTTCAGCCGCGCCCCCATCCCTTGGCACCGCGACCAGGCGGGTACGCAGTGGTGGGATGGCAACAGTGCCGCTGCCGGTGCCACCTCCTTTGCACCGCTGCGCCATATCGGCATCTACTCCTACCGTGCCGGGTTTTTGCGCCAATTTCCCACCCTCCCCCCGGCCCCCACCGAACAGGTCGAGGCCCTAGAGCAGCTGCGCGCCCTGTGGCACGGCCACGCCATTGCCGTACACACTGCCGCCCAGGCTCCTGGCCCAGGGGTGGACACCCCCGAGGATTTAGCACGAGTGCGCCATCTTTGGGCGCAAACAGCATTAAATTAATAGCTGCTTCCGCTTTAAAAACAACGTTTTCAGACACTTTAAACCCTGAAATGCTGATTATCCAAGCGGGAAAAGCTCTTTTAAATAAAGCAACCGCCTTCTCTGCTGCGCCAGTCCCAGCGATTGGTGCTTGCAAAAGCCATGCTGCAGTGCAAAATTTGTAAGGATTTTTCAAAGAAGGCCGTGCTATCCTTTGCCCCGCCTTGGCATGGTCACTGCAGCGCGGCGGGCATGTTCATAAAAAATTTCAACACTTCACGAGGAAATCCATGAGACTCATCCTGTTGGGCGCCCCCGGCGCTGGCAAAGGCACCCAAGCTGCTTTTATCTGCGAAAAATTTGGCATTCCCCAAATCTCCACCGGCGATATGCTGCGTGCCGCTGTAAAGGCTGGCACCCCCCTGGGCCTGCAAGCCAAGGCGGTGATGGATGCGGGGCAATTGGTCAGCGACGAGCTCATCATCAATCTGGTGAAAGACCGCATCGCCCAGCCCGACTGCGCCAAAGGCTTTTTGTTTGA
Source organism: Comamonas denitrificans (assembly GCF_042654745.1). Lineage (NCBI taxonomy): Bacteria > Pseudomonadati > Pseudomonadota > Betaproteobacteria > Burkholderiales > Comamonadaceae > Comamonas > Comamonas denitrificans. The sequence goes on along the minus strand of NZ_JBHSEY010000051.1, from coordinate 13,858 downwards.
CGGCTTCCCCCGCACCATCCCCCAGGCCGATGCCATGAAGGCCGCTGGCGTGAAGCTGGACTACGTGCTGGAAATTGACGTGCCGTTCGAGGCCATCATCGACCGCATGAGCGGCCGGCGCAGCCACCCCGCATCGGGCCGCACGTACCACGTCAAATTCAATCCCCCAAAGGTCGAAGGCATTGACGATGTCACCGGCGAACCCCTGGTGCAGCGCGAAGACGACAAAGAAGAAACCGTGAAAAAACGCCTGCAGGTGTACAGCGACCAAACCCGTCCCCTGGTCGATTACTACTCCAACTGGGCCAAAGCCGAACCCCAAGCCGCCCCCCAGTACCGCGCCATCAGCGGCACGGGCAGCGTTGAAGAAATCACCGCACGTGCCTTTGCGGCACTGGGTGCTTAGAACGTGTTCACGATTTCCGCGCGAAGGGGTGCGGGATGCGGATCGGGATGGGCTGCAAGGCGCAAACCACAGACATAGCCGTAGCTATGGCGAGGATTTGCAACGCCGCAGACCGCCCGAAGCCGCGCCCGCACACCCATGAGGAGATCGTGAACACGTTCTTAGAACCCCTGGCCACGCCATGTGGCCTTTGCGCCAAAAAACCAAGCCCCTGTTCGCAGGGGCTTTTTTTATGGCGAGGGCCTAGGGACAGAGGGCGACATGCAGCGCAGCATCAAGCTGATGCGGGCTTTGAGCGGCGGCAAGTCCACCACCTCGGCATCGTCTTGGCCCGGCGCTTGCACGATGCGGCCCTCAGCGCAACGGGTGGTACGCACAATCGGCACCCCCGCCGCCCGCGCCCGCTGCAGCGCCGGCAACCACGCTGCATGCACCGTTCCATTGCCGGTGCCCGCCACCACCAGGCCGCGCACCCCGGCAGCCACCAAGGCATCCACCCCCTCGGCCCGCGCCCCGGCATGGCTGGTGACCACCTCCACCCACGGCCAGGGCAAAGGGGGCAGGGGCACGGCATTTTTAACCACCACCTGCTGCGGCAGGCGCTGTGCCCAGCGCAGCCGCCCCTCCTCCACCCACGCCACAGGCCCGGCGGGGGCCGAGCTCAACGCATGCACCTGGTAGGCGTGGGCTTTGCGCACTGCAGCGGCGCTGTGCACCTCCCCCGCCGCCACCACCAGCACCGGCTGGCCTGCCTGCGCCCAGGCCAGCGCCCCCCCATCCGCCGCACAGGCCAAGGCATCGCGCAGATTGGCCGGGCCATCGGCCGATAAGGCACTGGCCGGGCGCATGGCACAGGTCAATACCACCGGCTTGCCCGCAGGCAGCACGCACTGCAAAAACCAAGCGGTTTCTTCCAAGGTATCCGTGCCGTGGGTAATCACAATAGCGGCCACCTGCGGATCGGCCAGTTGTTGCCCGCACGCCTGGGCCAAAGCCAGCCAATCGCCATCGCCGATGTCTTTGCTATCGAGTTGGCGCACCTGCTGGGGCCGCACCACACAACCCGTCGGCACCGCAATGCCCCCCAGCAAGTCTTGCGCCGCAATTTGCCCCGCTTGGTAGCCCACGCCGCTGGCACTGCCGGTACCGGCAATCGTGCCCCCCATGCCCAGCAGGGCCAGGGTGTTGGCAACGGTGCTGGCGCTCGTCCTGGTGTTTTGCCTCATGGCTGCTTGCATCCCCAAACAAACTGGTTAAAAATACAGTGACTGTACAAATTCACAGGAACCACCATGGCCCTGCCTAAACTCACCGCCCGCCAGCAAGAAGTGTTGGAGCTCATCCAAACCTCCATCACCGCTACCGGGGCCCCCCCCACCCGGGCAGAAATTGCCCAGGCACTGGGCTTTAAATCGGCCAATGCCGCCGAAGAGCACCTGAAAGCCCTGGCCCGCAAAGGCGCCATTGAGCTGGTCAGCGGCACCTCGCGCGGTATCCGGTTGCGCCTGCACGCCGCGCAGGAGCAGGTCACCCAACTGGCCAGCACCTTGGTCCTGCCCCTGATTGGCCGGGTGGCCGCTGGCTCGCCCATTCTTGCGCAGGAGCATATTGACACCACCCACAGTGTGCCCGAGAGCATGTTTGAGCGCCGCCCCGACTACCTGCTGCGCGTGCGCGGCATGTCCATGCGTGACCTGGGCATCCTCGATGGCGACTTGCTCGCCGTGCAGGCGACCCAACAAGCACGCAGCGGCCAGATTGTGGTGGCGCGGCTTGATGATGAAGTCACCGTCAAACGCCTGGAGCTGTTGCCCAGCGGTGCCCGTCTGCACCCGGCCAACCCCGATTACCCCATCATCGAAGTGCGCGATGCGGAAAGCTTTGCCATTGAAGGCTTGGCCGTTGGCTTGGTGCGCCCCGGGCTGTAAGAACGTGTACACGTTCTAAGCGCCGGGGTGTTACTTTTTCAAGCCTTGTAGCTTGGCAAAGGCCGATGCCATGGCGCTGTGCCCAGCAGCCCCGCTGGGCTGATGATCGCGGCGCTCGCCACGGTCACCGCGCCGCGCGGGCGCATTGCTCCCCCGGCCTGCAGCTTCAAAACGATTGTCACGCGGGCCATCACGGCGGGCGGGGGCAGCGTCCAGCTTCATCGTCAGGCTGATGCGCTTGCGCGGGGCATCCACCTCCAGCACTTTGACTTTCACAATCTGGCCGGTTTTCACCACCTCGCGGGCATCTTCGACAAACTTGTGACTCATCTGGCTGACGTGGACCAAACCGTCCTGGTGGACGCCCAAATCGACAAACGCCCCAAACTGCGCCACGTTGCTGACGGTACCCTCCAGCACCATGCCTTCTTTTAAGTCGGCAATGCTTTCCACCCCGTCATTGAAGCGAGCAACGACAAAATCAGGGCGCGGGTCACGGCCTGGCTTTTCCAGCTCACCCAAAATATCGCGCACCGTGATGGCACCAAAGCGCTCATCGGCAAACTGGGCGGGGTTGAGTTTTTGCAACTGTTCGCTGCGCCCCATGAGCGCCTCGATCGGGGTCTTGGTGGCCTGCAAAATTCGCTCGACCACGGGGTAAGTTTCGGGGTGAACACCGGTCATGTCCAAAGGATTGACCCCACCGCGAATGCGCAAAAACCCTGCCGCTTGTTCAAAGGTTTTGGGCCCCAGGCCGCTGACTTCGAGCAATTGCTTGCGGCTTTGAAAGCGCCCATGGGCATCGCGCCAGCGCACCACCGATTTGGCCACCGTGGCCGACAGGCCCGACACCCGCGCCAGCAGTGGGGCCGAGGCGGTATTCAAATCCACGCCCACGGCGTTCACACAGTCTTCCACCACACTGCCTAGCTGGCGGGCCAAATCGCTTTGGTTCACATCGTGCTGGTACTGGCCCACGCCAATGCTTTTGGGGTCGATCTTGACCAGCTCGGCCAGCGGGTCTTGCAAGCGCCGGGCAATGCTGACCGCACCGCGCAGGCTGACATCGACATCCGGCAGCTCCTGGCTGGCGAACTCGCTGGCCGAATACACCGAAGCACCCGCCTCGCTCACCACTATCTTTTGTAGAGCTGCTAGCGCTTTACCAGATTGCGCTTGCGCCGTTTTTTCTACCAATTTAATCACATCGGCTGCCAGCTTATCGGTCTCACGGCTGGCGGTGCCGTTGCCAATGGCAATCAGCTGCACGCCATGGCGCTGCACCAGGGCGGCCAGGGTCAAGACACTGCCCTCCCAATCGCGGCGCGGTTCGTGGGGGAAGACCGTGGCGGTCTCCAGCAGCTTGCCGGTGCTATCGACCACGGCCACTTTCACGCCGGTGCGAATCCCAGGGTCCAACCCCATCACAGCCCGAGGCCCGGCGGGGGCGGCCAAGAGCAGGTCGCGCAGGTTGTCGCCAAAGACTTTGATGGCCACGGCCTCGGCAGCTTCGCGCAAACGGGTAAACAGGTCGCGCTCAATGGACAGGCTCAGCTTCACGCGCCATGTCCAGGTGACGCATTTGCGCAGCAGGTCATCGCTCTTGCGGTTTTGGTGGCTCCAGCCCAGGTGCAGAGCAATATGGCCTTCGGCCAGGCTCATCTGCCCCGGAACAGGCTCTTGGGGCTGCACCAGCTTGGCATCCAAAATCTCCAGGCTGCGGCCCCGAAAAACGGCCAGCGCCCGGTGCGAAGGAATGCGGCCAATGGGCTCTTCGTAATCAAAATAATCACGGAACTTGGCCACTTCGGGCTCTTGCTCATTCTTGCCTGCCACCAGGCTGGAGCGCAGCAGGCCATCGGCCCAAAGCCATTCGCGCAGCTTTTGCACCAGCGCCGCATCCTCAGCCCAGCGCTCGGACAAAATGTCGCGCACGCCATCGAGTACGGCTTGGGGGGTAGAGAAATCCGGGCCTGGCTTGCCATCGTCAAGCACCGTGGCCGGCTGGCAATAGGCTTGGGCGTGTTCGTGGGGATCGAGCGTGGGGTCGGCCAGCAACTGGTCGGCCAGCGGCTCAATGCCGAACTCTTTGGCAATTTGGCCTTTGGTGCGGCGCTTTTGCTTGAACGGCAGGTAAATATCTTCCAGCTCTTGCTTGGTGGCCACTTGGGCAATCGCCAAGCGCAAGGCATCGGTCAGCTTGCCTTGCTCATCAATGGCTTTGAGCACGGTGCCGCGCCGCTCATCCAGCTCGCGCAGGTAGGCCAGGCGCACTTGCAGCTCACGCAGCTGGGCATCGTCCAGCCCGCCCGTGGCCTCTTTGCGGTAACGGGCAATAAACGGCACCGTCGCCCCGCCATCCAATAATTCCACGGCCGCCGTCACCTGTGCGGCCCCCACTTTTAACTCGGCGGCAATTTGCCCAATAATTTTTTGCATGCGCTCATGTGCCCAAAGCACGCTGAAAACCAGAAAGGGGGCGAGTTTGCCACAGCGCTGCCCAAGAGCCAGGGCTGCAACGGGCGCTTGCCCACAAGAAATATGCGCTGCATACAAAGCCCCGCTGCAGTCACCACCGTGCCATAGGAGGCGCAAAAGCGACGATAGCATCCGCTTATTAAGGCATTCAGCGCAATGCAAAGCATGTCAAAATGTTTCCACTGGCTCTTCACAAAAGAGCAAAAAACTTTCAGGCAAAGTCGCTGAAACGTCACGAAAGAACAAAAGAGGGCCGCACGCGTGCGATTAAGAAATCAATTTCTAGGGATAGCTTGCCTTACCGCAGCAGCGCAGGCGTGTGCCCTGACCCTGGGCACGCCACAAAACCCCGTGGTGCTAGGGGCACCGCTGGATGTGCGCATCACCATCGTTCCCGATCCCGGCCAGACGCTGGACAGCAGCTGCATCCAAGCCCAGGTGATGCAGGGCGAGGTCTCCACCCCCGTCCGCACCACCTTGATTGCACCACAGACCCTGCGCATTCGTTCGCAACAAGCCATCAACGAACCCCTGGTCAGCCTGACGGTCAGCGCTGGCTGCAGCGGCCAAATCTCGCGCAGTTACACCCTGTTTGCCGACCCCCCGCAGCTGCTGCCAAGCACGCAACCCGCCGCCGCGTTGTCGCCAAGCCCTCCCCCAGAAAAAACCGCCAAGCGCCCGGCACCCGCCCCTAAAGCGGCCAAAGCGGCCCAAGCCCCCAGCGCCAAAGCCCCCACGGCAACGGCACGCCCGGCCCCCAAAACCACCCCGGCCCCGGCCCCCAAGGTAGCGCCTGCACGCACGCCACCGGCCGACCCGGCGGCAGCGGCCCCGCTGGCCCTGAGCATCACCGCATTGGACAGCGCCCGCCCGGTGCTGCGCATGGACACGCTGTTTTTGTTTCATGACGGGGAGGAGGGAGCGGCCGCCAATCGGGGCGAATCGACGATTGCCCTTGCGCCCGCCGATACCGCCGCCATTGAAAGCGAGCGCCTGCTGCAGCTACAAACGCAGCTGTCCAGCCTAGAAGAACAACAGAAAAAAAGCCGCGCCGAAATCGCTGGGCTGACGGCTGAATTGGCAGCCGCCAAAGCGGCTAACACCCTGCCCCTGTGGCTTTACCTGCTTTTGGCCGTGCTCACAGCGGCGCTGCTGGCCATTGCCTACTTGCTGCAGCGCCTGCGGGCCGAACGCCAGCACGCTGCCAGCGATTGGCACCAAGCCGTCCGCAGCGCATACGCCCCCGATGCTGAAGAAAAATACATAGCATCCACCGTTGAAGAAGAAACACAATACAGCGTAGAAACAGTAAAAAACCCCACCGTAGAAGCGCCAGAAGCTCCTACTAAGCAAGCCAGCCCTGCCCCCGCCCCGGCAGAACCTGCGCCCTCGGCCCCCATCGCAGTGCCCATCCAGCCCAACGCTTTTTTCCTGCCCCAAGCGGACAACCACCTGAACGAGGGCGACAGCGCCGAGGCTCCGTCGGGCTACCTGACGGTCACCACCCAAGACTTTCTGGACACCCAGGAGCAGGCCGAGTTTTACGCCTCCATTGGCGAATACGATGAGGCCATCATCCTGCTGGAAAACCACATCGAGAAAAATCCCAAAGCCTCCCCCCTGCCCTACCTGAAGTTGCTGGAGTTTTTCTACCAACTCAGCCGCACCGAGGCCTTTGAAACCACCCGACGCGCCCTGGAGGCGGTGTTCAACATCCAAGCGCCCCGCCTGGAAAATTACCACGCGCCCAGCGCCGACTTGCTCGAAGGTGCCGTGCCCCTGCTCACGCAAATTGAAGCCCTCTGGCCCACCGACGATGTGCTGGCCCTGATGGGCGGGGCCATCCACTACCCGACAACAACCCCCCAGCTGGCCCAGCCCCTGGACCGCCTGCCGCCCACGGCGTTCCAGGAACTGCTCCTGCTGTACGAAATTGCCGAACACACCACAGCCGATCAACGCGGCAGCACCATTGCCCGCAGCAGCACCATCGCCGCCGCCCAGCGCAGCTTGGCAACCGACAACAGCCGCCTGGCGCAAGACAGCAGCGCCGCCGCGTCCGCACTGGCAGCCACACCGCTGCTGGATGTGCCCCACTTGGCGGGCAGCCTGGAGGCCGATCTGCCTGACAACCTGCTGGGTGATCTGCCTGGCGATTTGCCGAATGATTTCCCTCATGATCTGGCCGAATTTTCAGCCGTGGTGCCGCCGCCCCCATCGCCCAAGCAGCCGCCCCAGGCCGAGGCCAGCCTGCCGCCAGCGCCTTTTGAAAACACCGACAACGCCCTCTTGACCGACTTTGGCCTGGACTGGCCCTTGCCCAGCAGCGGCGAGGCCGACAGCGCCGCGCCCACCGCGCCTGCTGGAGAAGTGCCCCCACCCTCCTTCGACATGGAGGGGCTGGATTTTGACAACTTCGAGTTCAAACCCAGCACCCCGCCAGAGCCCAAACCCTAGCCCTAGCGCGCCAGTTCAGCCCGCAGCGTGCTGCCTGCTGACAGCCATCAGTGCATATTTTTCAGCACCTGCCGGGCCAAATCCACAATGCCAGCTTCGCTTAAGCTGCTGGCCTGCACCGACTGGCGCTGCGCCCACTGCTGAAAGTTGCGCGCTTGCGAGCGCAGGTACTGCGGGTCGTAGTGCAAGGCCATCAGCTCGGCAAACAAATTGCGGAAATCACCCGCCTGCGCCCAGGCTTGCCAGCGGGCAATGGTCTCTTTGCCCTGCAGCTCTTTGAGCAAGGCCAGCCGCTGGCACAGCAGCGGCACATCGTCCCCCAAATAGGCGTAATCGCGCAGCAAAAACGCCAGCCGCACCTCAGGCGTGGCTTGCACCTCCAGCACGGGGGCGCTGCGCATCTGGGCAATCAGCTCCAGCGGCACAGCCAGGCGGCCAATCTTGGCGCTCTCGCCCTCAATGAAAATCGGCTGGGCCGTATCCAGCTGCTCAAGGGCATGGAGCAGCTGCGTCTCAAACGCTTTTTGGCTGGGCTGCTCCACGCCGGGCACCGCTCCAAGCAGCGACCCCTTGTGACAGGCCAGGCCCTCCAAATCGAGCACCTGCGCCCCTTGCGCCTGCAGGGCATGCAGCAAGCGCGTTTTGGCACTGCCCGTGGCCCCGCACACCACCCGCAGCCGCAATTGCGGCATCCGCTGGCGCAACTGCTCCACAACGTGGTGGCGGTAGGCTTTGTAGCCCCCCGTCAGCTGCTGCGCATCCCAGCCCACCATGCGCAGCCACGTCACCATGGAGCCGCTGCGCATCCCCCCGCGCCAGCAGTACACCAAGGGCTTCCAGTTCGCCGGGCGATCGGCCAACGTGGTGGTTAAATGCCGGGCCAAGTTGGCGGCCACCCAGGCGGCACCCAGCCGCTTGGCGGCAAATGCGCCTTGCTGCTTGTACAGCGTACCAATGATGGCCCGCTGCGCATCGTCGAGCACCGGGCAGTTGATCGCCCCCGGAATGTGGTCAAGGGCAAATTCAGCAGGGGAGCGGGCATCAATCACGGTGGTAAACCGGGCAATCTCGGTAACACGAACAGGCTGGCGCTGGGACATTTAAAAAGCCATCAGGTAAAAATGAAACAACCGCCATTGTCATAGCCCCGCCCCCCTGGGTCCCTGAAGAGGGCGTAAAACTTGAACGCTACAATTTGCCCCATTTTTACTGCGCCCCTTGTGCCTGCCATGTCTGAAACCCTTGCTACTACCACCGCTCCCCGTTTAACTTCGCTCTCGCATGGCGGTGGCTGTGGCTGCAAAATTGCCCCGGGCATCCTGGCCCAACTGATTGGTCAAAGCACCCTGCCCACCCAATTTTTTCCAGATTTATTGGTCGGCACCGAAACGGCCGACGATGCTGCCGTCTATCGCATCAATGAGCACCAAGCGATTGTGGCGACGACCGATTTTTTCATGCCCATCGTCGATGACCCGCACGACTTTGGCCGCATCGCCGCCACCAATGCGCTGTCGGATATTTACGCCATGGGGGCCACGCCGCTGATGGCGCTGGCCATTGTTGGCATGCCGATCAATGTGCTGCCGCACAGCACCATTGCGGCCATTTTGGAAGGTGGGGCCAGCGTCTGCCGCGCTGCGGGCATCCCGCTGGCGGGCGGGCATTCGATCGACTCGGTCGAACCCATTTACGGGCTGGTGGCCATTGGTATCGTGGATCCCCGGCAACTCAAGCGCAACGCCGATGCCCAGGCGGGCGACGTGCTGATTTTGGGCAAACCGCTGGGCGTGGGCATTTTGTCGGCCGCGCTCAAAAAAGAATTGCTCGATGCCACCGGTTACGCCGCCATGATCAGCGCCACCACCCAACTGAACCGCCCAGGCCCCGATTTGGCCCAGTTGCCTGGCGTGCACGCCCTGACGGATGTCACCGGCTTTGGCCTCCTGGGCCACGCGCTGGAGATGGCCAAGGGTGCCCAGCTCACCGCCTGCATTGATGCTGCCGCCCTGCCGCTGCTGCCGGGCATTCAAACGTTTGCCGAGCAGGGCGTGGTCACCGGTGCCTCCGGGCGCAACTGGGCCGCGTATGGCGAGCACGTCGTGCTGGGCGAGCACATCAGCGCCAGCCAGCGGGCGGTGCTGACCGACCCGCAAACCTCCGGCGGCCTGCTGGTATCGTGCCGCCCCGAAGTGGCTCCGCAGGTTTTGGAAATTTTCACCCGCCATGGCTTTAACGCAGCCCGCGTGATTGGCACGATGCAAACGGGCCCGGCCCAAGTGCAAGTCCAATAAGCGCGGGGCGCATACCACCTACCAATGCTCCAGCCAGGCCACCCGCCCCTGGCCAGCCTCGTTGATGCGGGTAGCTAGGCTTTGCATAGCATCTTCCGCTATCTGCCACTGCATTTTTACCTGAGTTTGATGCTCAACAGCAAGCAATACAGCCGCTGACTGCTCTAGTTGTCTGCGCATCCAGCCCTCCAGGGCGTAGGGCACAGCGCATTGCTGGGTACACAAGCGCCGCAGTGGCACTTTTTCAGCGCGCTGCAGGGCCTGGGCCACCGCATCGGTATAGGCCCGCACCAAGCCGCCGGCCCCCAGTTTGACTCCGCCGAAATAGCGCACCACGGTGGCCAGCACCCCTTCCAAATCGTGGTGGCGCAGCACCTCCAGCATCGGGCGGCCCGCGGTGCCACTGGGCTCGCCATCGTCCACCGCCGCCGACTGCCCGCCCGCCAGCAAGGCCCAGCAAATGTGCGTGGCATCTGGGTGCTGGGCCCACAGCTGCTGCACCACCGCCTGGGCGCTGGCGCGGTCGGCCACCGGCTGAATGCACGCAATAAAGCGGCTTTTTTTAATCACCAATTCGTAATCAACAGAAGAAAAAATCGTACTTGCCATGGGGGCAAAAGCTTAAGCGCAATCGGCCCCACACACCAACAAGAGCGCGCAGCAAACAATAAGCACGCCATGGGCAAGGCACAATTGCACCCATGGATTACCGCTTAGACGACATTGACCGCCAATTGCTGCGCCTGCTGCACATGAACGCCCGGGCATCCACCGCCCACCTGGCGCGGCAGATGAATTTGGCCCGCACCACCGTGGTGGCCCGCATCGCGCGTCTGGAGCAAGAAAGCGTCATCGCCGGCTACGGCGTGCGCCTGGGTGAACGCATGGAGCAAGCGGCCGTGCGGGCCTACTGCGGCATCCGGGTGCAGCCCAAAATGGCCCCCTCGGTGATGCAGTCACTCAACCGCCTGGTCGAAGTCGAAGAAGTCTCTGCCGTCAGCGGCCAGTACGACTACATGGTGTTTTTGCGCTGCGAGAGCAACGAAAAGCTCGATGCCCTGCTCGATCGCATCGGCATGATTGACGGCATCCAGCAGACCTACACCTCGGTGGTTTTAAGCCGCAAAATCGACCGCCGCTCCACCGCCCCCGTCGGGATGGGCAACGCTTGATTCCCCCCACCTTTTTGCACCCCATTCACTGTTCACTGTTCACTGTTGAATCACAAAGTACGAAGCCCCCATGACCCAATCACTCACTCCTGCCGAACAAACCCTGCGCGATGCTGCGCGTGACTACCACAGCCACCCAAGCAAGGGGAAAATCTCCGTCACCCCCACCAAACCGCTGTCCAACCAGCGCGACCTGTCCCTGGCCTACTCGCCCGGTGTGGCCTACCCTTGCCTGGACATTCAAGCCGACCCCAGCAAAGCCTTTGACTACACCGCCCGAGGCAACCTGGTGGGGGTGATCACCAACGGCACCGCCGTGCTGGGCCTGGGCGATATTGGCCCGCTGGCGGGCAAGCCGGTGATGGAAGGCAAGGGCTGCCTGTTCAAAAAATTTGCCGGGGTGGATGTGTTTGACATCGAGCTGGACGAGCGCGATCCGAACAAACTCATCGACATCATTGCCGCCCTGGAGCCCACACTGGGCGGCATCAACCTGGAAGACATCAAAGCGCCCGAGTGCTTCTACATTGAGCAAGAGCTGTCCAAGCGCATGAACATCCCCGTCTTTCACGACGACCAGCACGGCACGGCCATCATCTCCAGCGCCGCCTTGCTCAATGGGCTGGAATTGGTCGGCAAAGACATTGCCCAGGTCAAAGTGGCCGTCTCTGGCGCAGGGGCCGCGGCCATTGCCTGTGTGAACGTCATGCTGGGCTTGGGCGTGCGCCGCGAAAACGTCTTCATGTGCGACTCCAAAGGCCTGATCTATGCCGGCCGCCCTGGCACGCTGGATGCCTCCAAAGCCGCTTTTGCGCAGGCCACCGAAGGCCGCACTCTGGCCGACGCGGTAAACAATGCCGACGTTTTCCTGGGCTGCTCAGCCCCCGGCGTGCTGACGGCGGACATGCTCAAAACCATGGCCGACAAGCCCATCATCCTGGCCCTGGCCAACCCCGAGCCAGAAATCCGCCCTGAGCTGGCCAAAGCCGTGCGCCCCGACTGCATCATCGCCACCGGCCGCTCGGACTACCCCAACCAGGTGAACAACGTTTTGTGCTTCCCCTACATCTTCCGGGGCGCTTTGGACTGCGGGGCCACCAAAATCACCGAAAGCATGAAGCTGGCCTGCGTGCGCGAAATTGCCGCTCTGGCCAAGCAGGACGTGAGCGACGAAGTGGCCGCCGCCTACCAGGGCAAAGAACTCACTTTTGGCCCCGATTACCTCATCCCCACGCCCTTTGATACACGCCTGATTTTGCGCATTGCCCCGGCGGTGGCCCAGGCGGCCGAGGAATCGGGGGTTGCCACCCGCCCCATTCCCGATTACGCCGCCTACCGCGAGCACCTGACGCGCTTTGTGTACCAAACCAGCATGATCATGCGCCCGGTGTTTGCCGCCGCCAAAGCCACCCCCCAGCGCGTGGCCTACGCCGAGGGCGAAGACGAGCGCGTGCTGCGGGCCGTACAAACCGTGGTCGATGAAAAGCTGGCCCGGCCCATCTTGATTGGCCGCCCCGAAATCATCGCCACCCGCATCGCCAAGGCGGGCCTGCGCCTGCAAGCCGGGGTGGATTTTGAGCTGTGCGACCCCGAGGACGACCCGCGCTTTCGCCAGTACTGGGAGGCTTACCACCGCATCATGGGCCGCAACGGCGTGACCCCCGAAACAGCGAAAAAAGTGCTGCGCCGCTCCAATACCCTGATTGCCACCATGATGGTCAAAATGGGCGATGCCGATGCCATGCTGTGCGGCCTGGTCGGGCGCTTTGACCGCCACCTGGCGCACCTGGAAGGCGTTTTAGGCCGCAAGCCCGATGCCCAGTGCCTGGCCACCGTCAATGCCTTGCTGCTGGAAGGGCGCACCCTGTTCATCGCTGATACCTACATCAACGAAGACCCCAGCGCCGAAGAACTGGCCCACATCGCCTGGATGGCGGCCGAAGAAGTCCAGCGCTTTGGCATCCCGCCCAAGGTGGCCTTTGTTTCGCACAGCAACTACGGCTCCTCCACGCGCAAGTCGGCGCTCAAAGTGCGCCAGGCCCGGGACTTGTTCTGCGCCCAGCATCCGCACATTGAGTGCGACGGCGAAATGCACGGCGATGCCGCCTTGGACGAAAGCGTGCGCGGGCGCGGCTTGCTGGAGTCGTCCTTGCACGGAGAAGCCAACATCCTGATCTGCCCCAACCTGGATGCGGCCAATATTTTGTTCAATGTACTCAAAACCACCGTCTCCCACGGCACCACCATTGGCCCCGTGCTGATGGGCGTGGCCGACTCGGCCCACATCATCACGCCATCGTCCACGGTGCGCCGCATCGTCAATATGACCGCCCTGGCGGCCGCCAAAGCCCAGCAAACCGGCTAAACCAGCCTGCACCTGCTGCACAAGCGAGCGGATTTCCCCCGTTCAGCTTGTGTAGAATGGCGCTCCTTGTAAAGCGTGGCAAAGCGGTTGCAGGCACACCCTGCTTGAACACTTTGGTTCAAGCGGTGCCGCAAATGCTTGGCACGCCACGCCATTGGGTGGGTTGGCAGAGCGGTTGAATGCACTAGTCTTGAAAACTAGCAAGGATGTAAGTCCTTCCAGGGTTCGAATCCCTGACCCACCGCCATCTTTGGCCAGAAGTAACACGGGCAGACGTGAGAAAACTCTCTGCGGGCAGTGTCAAAAACCATGTGCGGCAGCAGCTGCCTGCCCTGACCCCGTTGCGCAACCCAGGCTTTGCCGCCTGCACCCGCCATGCCTTCGACTGCACGCCGCCGCCCTGGGTTTGATCAGCGCGGCCTTTATGCCTATCCCGAGCACTTGCGCGAGGCGGTGCAGCAAGCGCCAGCGGCCCCGGGGGTGTACGTGTTCCATGCGCAGGGTGATCGCCTGCCGCTTTACATCGGCAAGAGCATCAATTTACGCGCACGTTTGCAGTCCCACCTGCGCAATCCTGACGAGGCGCGCATGCTGCGCCAAGCCACCCACATCACCCACATTCGCACTGCAGGAGAGATCGGCGCTTTACTGCTGGAAGCGCAAATGATCAAGCAGCAACAACCCCTGTTTGAATCGCCCAGGATTTCCTAGACACCTTGGAGCCTCAGGAAGTGACGCCGCTCAAACTCGGCAGGCGG
>NZ_JBHSEY010000050.1:0-16763 GCF_042654745.1 Comamonas denitrificans | reverse complement strand
TATAGCAAAGCAAACCCCCAGTCCCAAAAGACTGGGGGTTTTGTTTTTGTAGCGCCTTGCGCTTGCTGGCTAAGAGTTTGAAGTTAATTTGTCACTAAAAGTGGCGGACTGGCTGCGCAAATAGCTATTGATAAAAGATGGTGGTAGGCTTGCGCTTCTTCTATGGGGGCGGGAGCGGGAACATGTTTCACCATCGGGTATTGGCGGGCTGGGGGCTGGTAGCGGCAGGATTATTGGCGCTGCCGGTGCAGGCGTTGCAGGTGCAAAAGCTCTCGCCCCAAGGGGTGGTGAATGAAGTGCGCCAAGTGGTGTTGCGCACGGATCAAGATGCTGTGCGCTTTGGTGACCCGCAGGCTGCAGCGCCCGCAGCAGTGACTTGTTCTGACGAAAAAAGCGCCCAAGGCACCAGCCGCTGGAACAGCGCTCGCGAATGGGTGTGGCAGTTTGAGCGTCCTGTACCGCCGGGGGTGCGCTGCCAGGTGCAGTTGAATAAAACTTTTCAATCACCAGAAAAGCAAACTCTGAAGGGTGCTGCACGCTATCAATTTGAGGTGGCGGGCCCTGATGTCACGCAGGTTTGGCCTTTTAGCTACGAGTCGATTGAGGAAGAGCAGGTGTTTGTCCTGCGCTTTAACGCCGTGCCAACGCCGCAGAGTGTGCAAGCGCATGCCTATTGCCGCAGCCAGGAGGTGGGCGAGCGCATTCCCGTGCGCTGGGTGGAGGGTGCGGTGGCGCAAGAGATTGTGCAAGGGCTCCACTTGGATGGGCAGGTGGCGCAAGAGCCGGGTCAATGGGTGCTGTTGGCGTGCAATCGGCGGCTGACGGCGGGCAGCAAGGTGCAATTGGTGATCGATGCTGGGGTGCAAACCGCTGCGGGGGTGGTCAGTCGCAAAAGCCGTGCGCTGGAGTTTTCGGTGCGCGATGCCTTTACCGCAGAAATGGTGTGTGAGCGTGAGAATGCGAACGCCGGTTGTCTGCCGATTCGTTCCATTGATTTGAACTTGAGTGCGCCGATTGATAAAGCCTTGGCGGCCCAGGTTCGCTTGGTGGGCGGGGGGGCGACGTTGGCGCCAAAACTGGATGCGGAAGATGCCAACGCTGTGCGCAATTTGGTCTTTGGCCCGGCGGGCTTGTTGCCAGAGACCAGCTACCGGCTTGAGCTGCCTGCTCCCTTTACCGATGACAGTGGCCGTCCCTTGGTCAATGCGGCCAACTTTCCTTTGGCCTTGAAAACGGGCCGGGCCCCGGCGTTGGCGAAATTTGCCAGTGCTGAGTTTGGGGTTTTAGAGCGTTTTGCGCAGGCGCAGGGCGGGCGCACCGGCGATGGCGTGGCCGTACTGCCATTGACGGTGCGCCATATTGAAGGCCTGGACCAACCAGCGGCCAAAGCGCAGTTGCGCGATTTGGTGCTGACGGAGGATGCCGACATCATCGCCTGGTGGAATAAATTGGCGCGTTACCGCTGGGGCCATGTCGATCGCAAGCAGGCTGCTCAGGATGTGCAAGGCCCTTTGCCGACCCCCTTGCCGAAGCGGCTCCGCTCGGACACGGAAGAGGGTGACGAGGGCGTGGATTACCGCGAGGTGACGCAAGACAGCGTTGCGACGCGGGTGCTCTCGCTCCTGCGGGGCCAGCCGGGGGTGCAGCAGGTGCTGTTGCCCAGCCCGAAAGAGGGCGATCCTCGGCCGTTTGAAGTGGTGGGCGTGCCACTCAAGCAGCCGGGCTTTCATGTGTTAGAGATTGATTCGCCCAACTTGGGCGCAGCCTTGCTCGATGAGCGACTGGGGGCCGAGCGGCGGATGTTTGTGCGCACCTCTGCGTTGGTGACGAATTTGGCCGTGCATGCCAAGTTGGGCAAAGAAAATTCTGCCGTCTGGGTTACCAGTTTGGATCGGGGGCGGCCGGTTGCCGGGGCGCAGGTGCAAATTTCGACCTGCGCCGGGCATCTCCAGGCCCAAGGGCTGACCGATGGTGATGGGCTGCTGTTGTTGCCGGACATTGTCCGCGAGGCACCGCAGTGCAATGGCGAAGCAGAAAGCGGCAACTGGTTTATCAGTGCCCGGGCCGAGGGCGACATGGCTTTTATCTGGAGCAACTGGCAGCGCGGGATTGAGCCTTGGCGGTTCAATCTGCCCCAGGGCTGGAGCAATGACACCGAAATCGTGGCCCACACGGTGCTCGATCGTAGCCTGGTGCGGGCGGGCGAGACGGTGTCGATGAAGCACTTTGTCCGAGCGCAAAGCATGGAGGGCTTGCGTGCTTTGCCCGATGTGACGGCGACGGCGGTGGCCATCACCCATGTGGGCAGCGGGCAGCGCTATGAAGTTCCGATCGAATGGGTGAAAGAGGACGGCACGGCCCGTTATGCGGTGAACCGCTTTGCCGTGCCCCCGGCTGCCAAGTTGGGCGCGTACCGGATTGAGCTGGTCGATGGCGATGCCACCGGGCGGTTTGCGCTGCACACGGGGCAATTTCGTGTGGAGGAGTTTCGCCTGCCGGTGCTGGAGGGCAGTGTGCAGCCCGTGCCCAAAGCGCCGCTGGTGCAGCCGGGGGCAATGCCGGTGGCGGTGAGCTTGCATTACCTCAATGGCGGCTCGGCCAAAGGCCAGCAGGTGCAGGTCAATGCCTTGTTGCGGGAGCAGGGGGTGTCTTTTCCGCGCTGGTCGAGTTACAGCTTTGGCGCGCCCAGCAGTGCGCAGCGTGCAGAGCAGGATGCGCCGCCCGAACGCCTGCTGGCCGACAAGCTGCCCACAACCTTGGATGCCCAGGGCCAGGGCCAGGTGCTCTTGCCCGATGTGGGTACTTTGCAGCGCCCGCGCGAGCTGCTGCTGGAGGCCAATTTTGCCGACCCCAACGGCGAAATCCAAACCCTGCGCAGCACCCATACCCTGTGGCCGGCGGCGGTGCTGCCCGGCATCTTGGCCGATGACTGGGTGTCGGTTGAGCGCAAGCTGAAGTTGCAAACCGTGGCGGTCGATACCGCAGGCCGCCCGCAAGCCGGGGTGGCGATGAAGGTGGAAGGCGTGTTCTCGCGCACCACCAGCACGCGCAAACGCTTGGTGGGTGGGTTTTACAGTTATGACAACCAGACCGAACAGACCCCGTTGGGCACGCTGTGCAGCGGCAAGAGCGACAGCGGTGGTCTGTTGCTCTGCGAAGTCAATTTGACCCAACCGGGTGAGGTGGAGCTGGTGGTGACCGCCACCGATTCAGAGGGCCGCACTGCCCAGGCCGCCACCTCGGTGTGGGTGACGGGGCAGGGCGAGCTGTGGTTTGGCGGCGAGGACCATGACCGCATGGATCTGCTGCCCGAGGAAACCCACTACAGCACCGGCCAGACGGCACGCTTTCAAGTGCGCATGCCTTTTCGTGAGGCCACCGCCCTGGTCACTGTGGAGCGCGAGGGCGTGCTGCATACCGAGGTGGTCACCCTCAAAGGCAGCAAGCCCGTGCTGCAGCTGCCGGTGCAAGCCGGTTGGGGCCCGAATGTGTACGTGAGTGTGCTGGCCCTGCGCGGGCGCTTGTACGAGGTGCCGTGGTACAGCTTTTTTACCTGGGGCTTTAAAGCGCCGCGCCAGTGGTGGGACGCTTACTGGCATGGCAATAAAGAATACATAGCGCCTACCGCCATGGTGGACTTGAGTAAACCCTCTTTTCGCCTTGGAGTGGCTGAAATCAAGGTGCAAGACGCTACGACAAAGCTAGCGGTGAACATCAGCACCGATAAACCCCGCTACCAAGTGCGTGAGCCGGTGCAAGTGAATATCCAAGTGCTGCGCGCAGACGGGCAGCCCGCCGCGCATGCCCAGGTGGCCATCGCCGCTGTCGATAAAGCCCTGCTGGAGCTGATGCCCAACACCACCTGGAACTTGGCCGACGGGCTGTGGCGCCAGCGCGATTGGAGCGTGAGCACCGCCACCGCCCAGTCCGAGATTGTGGGCCGGCGCCACTACGGGCTGAAAGCGGCTGCCCCGGGTGGTGGCGGTGGCCGCAGCAGTACGCGCGAATTGTTTGATACCTTGCTGCTGTGGCAGCCCGTGGTGCCGCTTGATGCCCAGGGCCGGGCCCAGGTGCAGGTGCCGCTCAATGATGCCCTCACCAGCTTTGAGATTGTGGCCATTGCCGATGAGGGCGATGACCGCTTTGGCACTGGCAGCACCACGATTGCCACCACCCAAGATTTGCAGCTGATCAGCGGCCTGCCCCCCGTGGTGCGTGAGGGCGACCAGTTCATGGCCCTGTTCACCGTGCGCAACACCACCGCGCAGCCCATGCAAGTGCAGCTCCAACCCCAGGCCACGGGCCTGGAACTGGCGGCGCAGAACGTCGATATTCCGGCGGGCGAGGCCAAAACGCTGGAGTGGCCCGTGCAGCTGCCGATCGCCCTGGCGCAAGCGGACGAAGGCACGGTGCGCTGGACGGTGCAGGCCACCGATCGCACCAGCGGCGCCAGCGATGCGCTCATCGTGGGCCAGCGCCTGCTGCCCGCCGTGCCCTTAACGGTGCAGCAAGCCACGCTGGTGCAAATGGAGGGCCGCCTGGACATGCCGGTGCAATGGCCCGCCCAGGCCGTGCTGGGCAAAGGCGGCTTGCGCCTGGCGTTCAGCGAGCGCCTGGCCGACCCGCAGCAGGGCGTGCCCGGTTTGCGCACCTGGTGGCAGCGCTACCCCTACAGCTGCCTGGAGCAAACCACCAGCCGAGCGGTGGGGCTGAACGATGCGGATTTGTGGGGCAGCATCATGGGCCGCTTGCCCACGTACCTGGATGACGATGGCCTGGCCATGTATTTCCCAGCCGCAGAGGGGCCGCGCAGCCAAGGCAGTGACACGCTGACGGCGCACTTGCTCACCCTCTCGCACTTCATGCGCCAGACCGATCCGCGCTTTACCCTGCCGCCGGCCGAGCAGGCGCAAATGCAGCATGCCTTGATTGCCTTTGTCACCGGCAAACTGCAGCGCACGTTCTGGAGCCCGCAGCAAGATATGACCGCACGCAAGTTGAGCGCCATTGCCGCCTTGGCGCTCGATGGCAAAGCCACCCCGGCGCTGCTGGACAGCCTGGACATCGACCCCGTGCGCTGGCCCACGCACAGCGTGCTGGACTGGCTCACCGTGCTCGAACACGTGCAAGTGCCGGGCCGCGCCCAGCGGCAGCAAGAGGCTTGGCAAATCTTGCGCAACCGCTTGGCCTACCAAGGCACGCAAGTGGGCTTCTCTACCGACGCGCAAGACCACTGGTGGTGGCTGATGCAAGGGCCGGACGTGAACGCCGCCCGCCTGCTGCTGGCCACCATCGGCCAAGCCGAGTGGGACGCTGAGCGCCCCCGCCTGGTCACCGGCCTGCTGGCGCGGCAAAAAAGCGGGGCCTGGGCCACCACCACCGCCAATCTGTGGGCCGGGCTGGCGCTGCGCCAGTTCAGCAGCATCTATGAGCGCGACCCGGTCAGCGGCGACACCACCGCCATGCTCAATGCCACCACGCACACCCTGGATTGGCAAACGCTGCAGCCCACCGGCAGCGCTGCCCCAGCCGCAGCCGCCCCAGTGCAGGCCCAGCCCAGCCGCTTGCTGCCCACCGGCAGCAGTGCCTTGGATGCGCCGTTGCCCGCCAACACCTTGTTCCTGCCTTGGGGCGAGCGGGCGATGGGGCAATTGAGCGTGCAGCACCGGGGCACCGGCAAGCCGTGGGTGGCCATCCAATCCATTGCCGCCGTGGCCCGCACCACGCCGCTGGATGCGGGTTACCGCTTGCACAAAGTGGTCACCCCATTGCAAGGTGCCGACCTGCAAAACCTGCAGCGTGGCGACCTCGTGCGCGTGCGGCTGGACATTGAGGCCAGCGCTGACATGACCTGGGTGGCCGTGAACGACCCCATTCCTGCCGGGGCCACCATCCTGGGCAGCGGCCTGGGGCGTGACTCGGCCATTGCCACCGCAGGACAAAACGCACAGGCGACCTGGTGGCACCAACCCACCTTTGTAGAGCGGGGGCAGGACAGTTACCGGGCCTATTGGGGGTATTTGGGCCAGGGCAAAGTCAGCGTCGAATACACCCTGCGGTTGAACAATGCCGGTCGTTTTGCCTTGCCCGCCTCGCGGGTGGAGGCCTTGTACGCCCCCGAGGTGTTTGGCGAAATGCCCAACCCACCTTGGACCATTGCCACCCCTTGAATTTTTTGCTTTAAAGGAGCTTTTTGTATGCACTACCTCTTGACCTACCACTACAGCGCCGACTACCTGCAGCGCCGGGGCGAATTCCGCAATGGCCACCTGGCCGGTGCCTGGGCCGCCCAAGGCCGGGGCGAGCTGGTGCTGGGGGGCACAACGGGCAACCCGCCGGACAGTGCCGTGTTCATGTTTGACTGCGCCGACCCCAGCGTGATTGAAGCCTTTGTGCAGGCCGACCCCTATGTGCAAAACGGCCTGGTGCTGCGCCACACCATCGTGCCGTGGACCACGGTGGTGGGGGATGCGGCGCACACCCCGGTTCGTCCAGAATAACAATTAACTTCATAAAAAATAGCTTTTACCGCTTGATTTAAAAGTGTTTTTTTGGTAAAAACACCATAAAAACCACTATTTTTAAGCGCTAACAGCTTCTTTAAAAATAGCAATGGCGTGGCTCCCCTTGGTACGGCAAGCACTCCAGCGGCCTGGACTGGCGGTGCTGCTGCTGGCCTTGCCGTGGGCGGCCCAGGCGCTGCCCAGCTACCGCGAAGTGCGGGCCGAATACCGCCCATCGCACACCCTGATCTTGGCCGCCGATGGCCAAGAGGTTCACAGCCTGCGCACCAACGCCCAGGTGCGCCAAGGGCAGTGGGTGGCGTTAAGCGAGGTGTCTGCCGCGCTGCGCCTGGCCTTGCTGGCCAGTGAGGACCAGCGCTTTTATCAGCACAGCGGGGTCGATTGGCAGGCCGTCTCGGCCGCCGCCTGGGGCAATCTGTGGCACCAAAAAACACGCGGGGCCAGCACCATCACCATGCAGCTGGCCGGCTTGCTGGATGAAGACTGGCGCAACGCCGCCGGGCGGCGCAGCCTGGGGCAAAAACTGGGCCAGGCCGTGGCCGCCACCCGCCTGGAGCGCAGCTGGCGCAAAGATGACATCCTGGAGGCCTACCTCAACCTGGTGCCCTTTCGGGGCGAGTTGGTCGGCCTGGATGCCTTGAGCCGCACCCTGTTTGGCAAAGCCCCGCATGGATTGGATGGGCACGAGGCGGCCATTGCCGCCGCCCTCATTCGCGGCCCCAACGCCACGGCCCCAGTGGTTGGGCAGCGGGCCTGTGGCGTGCTGCAAAGCCTGGCCGCCTTGCAACAACGCCCCGCGCCCGATTGTGCGGCGGTGCGCTGGCGCACCGAGCAGGTTTTAAGCGCCCGCCTGTGGCCAGCCAGCAGCGGCATGGCCCCGCATTGGGCGCGGCGCGTGCTGGCGCAGTGGCCGCAGGGGCAGCCCCTGCCCAGCCGCATCACCACCACGCTGCGCGCCGATGTGCAGCGGGTAGCGCTGCAAAGCCTGCAGCGCCATCTGCGTGAGCTGCAGGGGCACAACGTTGAAGACGGCGCGGTGCTGGTGCTGGACAACGCCAGCGGCCAGGTGCTGGCCTGGGTGGGATCGTCGGGCAGCTTGAGCCAGGCGCACGAGGTCGATGGTGTGCTGGCCCAGCGCCAGCCCGGCTCCACGTTGAAACCTTTTTTGTATGCCCAGGCCGTGCAGCAGCGGCGCTTGACCGCCGCATCGCTGATTGAAGACTCTGCGGCGCACATCAACACCGGCGCGGGCCTGTACATCCCACAAAACTACGACCGGCGCTTTAAAGGCTGGGTGTCGGCCCGGGTGGCGCTGGCTGCGTCGCTGAACGTGCCGGCGGTGCGCACCCTGGCCATGGTGGGGGTGGAAGATTTTTACCAGCAGCTGGCGCAGTTCGGCCTGGACTTGCCCCAACCGGCGGGCTATTACGGCTACAGCCTGGCCTTGGGCAGCAGCGAGCTGGATTTGCTGCGCCTGACCAACGCCTACCGGGCCTTGGCCAATGGGGGGCGCTGGCAGCCCATTGCGCCGCTGGTAGCGCCGTTGCACCCAGCGCCCAGCGCACCCCCGGCGCAGCGCCAAGCCATTGGCCCGCAGGCGGCGTTTATCGTGGGCGATATCTTGTCTGACAGCTTGGCCCGGGCACCGACCTTTGGCCTCGATAGCGTGCTGACCACGCGGTTTTGGAGCGCCGTCAAAACCGGCACCAGCAAAGACATGCGCGACAACTGGGCCATCGGCTGGTCGCAGCATTACACCGTCGGGGTGTGGGTGGGCAATGCCAGCGGCGCGGCGATGCACGAGGTCAGCGGCAGCAGCGGTGCCGCGCCCGTGTGGGCAGAGGTGCTGGGGTATTTGCACCGTGCGCAGCCCAGCCTGGCCCCCCCGCCACCCGCCGGGGTGGTGCAGCACAGCGTGCAGTTTGCCGCAGGGCAAGGGCTGGATGCCAACCGGCAAGAATGGTTTCTCAGCGGCACCGAGCAGACCCGGTTTGTGCGCGACGATAACGCCCCACGTGCCGCCCCACGTGCCGCCCCGCGGACTGCACCGGCTGAGGATGAAAAAAACTTTGCACCGCGCATTGACAGCCCCGCCTCGGGCACGATTTTGGCGCTCGATCCCGACATTCCCCCCGCCCAGCAGCGCCTGTGGCTCAGGGCCAGCAGCCCGGCGGTGCGCTGGCGGCTCAATGGCCACATTCTGGGCTCCGGGGCGCAATTGGCATGGCTGCCCATGCCCGGCCAGCATGTGTTAGAAATCGTTGATGCTCAGGGGCGCAGGCTGGATGCCGTCACGGTGCAAGTGCGCGGTGCAGGTTTGTCTGGCAAGCCACAAGGTAAACCCTAGCGACGCAATAAATACTTATTTTTACAATAGAAACCAGTTTGGCCGAATTGCTCCACCCACTGTGAAACCGCATGTCGCTCGTCCGTTATCTGACCCATCGCTTGGTGCTGCTGTCCTTGCTGGTTTCGCTGGGCATCGCCGGGCTGTTGGCGCGCAACCTGTGGGTGGTGCATGAAAACGCCCTGGCCAGCGCCGAACTGGCCAACCGCAACCTGAGCCACACCTTGGCCGTTGGCCTGCAATGGGTGCTGGCCGAGGTGGACCACGATATTTTGCAGGTGCGCAATGTCTTGCAGCACCGTGACCACAAGACGTGGGACATGCACGCCGTGCTGGCCTTGTCGGGCAGCGAGCTGCTGGTGCTGGATGAATACGGTGATGGCGTGCGCGACATGGTTTTAGGCAAAAGCACGCAGCCGCTGGGGCAGCGCGATTTTTTTCAAGCCCTGCTGCAAGCCCCCCAGGCCGGCGTGGCGGCGGTCGCCATTGGCAGCCCCCAGGCACTTTTGGAAAATGGCCCCCAGGTTCTGCCCATTGCGCGGGCTTGGTATGGCAAGAATGGCCATTTTGCCGGGGCGGTGGTGGCCAGCGTGCCGATAGCACGGCTGGAGCAATGGCTGTCCGGTATGGAAATGGGCGCGGGCAGTGCTATCAATATCATTCGCCGTGATGGGCAAGTGCTGCTGCGCTTTCCGCAGAGCGATGCACCTTTGCGGTCATTGGCGGGCAGCGCCAATTTTCAGCGTTACATCGCCCAGCCCGTGGGGGTGTTTGTTGCGCCGTCGGTGCGCGATGGCATAACGCGCATCCACAGCTTTGAGCATGTGGCCCAGATGCCCCTGTTGGTGAATGTGGTGCAGGCTAAGGCGACGGTGCTGCACTCTTGGTACCGCACGGCCTGGAGCCTGGG
Organism: Comamonas denitrificans; assembly: GCF_042654745.1. Lineage (NCBI taxonomy): Bacteria > Pseudomonadati > Pseudomonadota > Betaproteobacteria > Burkholderiales > Comamonadaceae > Comamonas > Comamonas denitrificans. The sequence continues at coordinate 6,982 of NZ_JBHSEY010000050.1, read as the reverse complement.
CAGCTTTTCTGTTTTGCTGGTGCTGGGCAATCTAGGCTTGGCCCTGCTGTTTACCCGCGAGTTGGAGCGTCGCCGCCGTGCCCAGCAAGCTTTGCGCACAGAAAAAAACCGCATGCAGCACATGGCCCTGCACGATGCGCTGACGGGTCTGCCCAATCGCCTCTTGCTCAAAGACCGGGTGGAGCAGGCCATGGCGGCGGCCCAGCGCGATGGTGGCACCGTGGGGCTGCTCTACCTCGATCTGGATGGCTTCAAACAAGTCAATGACCGTTGGGGCCACGAGGCGGGCGATTGCGTGCTCTTGCACATCGCCCAGCAACTGCAGCAAGTGGCCCGGGGCACGGACACCGTTTGCCGCCTGGGGGGCGATGAATTTGTGCTGCTGCTGCCCGAGTGCACCTTGGTCGATGTGCAGCAGATTGCCACGCGCGTGCTGGCCGCATGCGCCGCGCCGTGCTGGTGGCACGGGGAGGATCTGCAGCAGGTGTACAGCATCAGCGGCGGCGTGAGCATGTTTCCAGAGCACGGCACCAATTTTTCTGACTTACTGCGCCATGCCGACAGTGCCCTGTACCAAGCCAAAGAAGCCGGGCGCGGCCAGGTGGTGTATTACCAGGCAGCGGTGTCGCCTTAAGCCCAGGCGAGGGCCGCACTGCACAAATTTCAAGCGCCAAAAAAAATCCATCACCACGCAGCCGTGGCCCAGCCACTACCATTGCGGCATTCAATTTCACAATGAAAAATAAAGGGTACACCGTGGCCGATCTCTCCAAAATCACCTGCATCGAAGACCTGCGCCAAGTAGCTGAGTGCCGCGTGCCGCGCATGTTTTACGACTATGCCGACTCGGGCTCGTGGACCGAAGGCACCTACCGTGCCAACGAAAGCGATTTTCACGCCATCAAATTCCGCCAGCGCGTGGCGGTAAACATGGAAGGGCGCAGCACCGCCACCACCATGGTCGGCCAGCAGGCCAGCATGCCGGTGTGCATCGCCCCGGTGGGGCTGACCGGCATGCAGCACGCCGATGGCGAAATTCACGCCGCGCGGGCGGCGGAAAAATTTGGCATCCCCTTCACCCTCTCGACCATGAGCATCTGCTCCATCGAAGACATTGCCGAGCACACCACCGCGCCATTTTGGTTTCAGCTGTACATGATGCGCGACCGCGAGGCCATGGCCCGCATGATTCAACGCGCCAAAGATGCCAAGTGCAGCGCCCTGGTGCTGACGCTGGATTTGCAGGTGATTGGCCAGCGCCATAAAGACATTAAAAACGGCCTGACCGCGCCCCCCGCCCCACGCTTGCCAACATCATCAACCTGATGACCAAGCCGCGGTGGTGCTTAGGCATGGCCGGCACGCGCCGCCACACCTTCCGCAACCTGGTTGGGCATGTGAAGGGCGTGTCGGACATGAACTCCCTGGCCTCGTGGACCAATGAGCAGTTCGACCCGCGCCTGTCCTGGGAAGACGTGCGCTGGGTCAAACAGCAGTGGGGCGGCAAGCTGATCTTGAAAGGCATCATGGAAGTGGAAGATGCCGTGCTGGCCGCCAACAACGGCGCCGATGCGATTGTGGTCAGCAACCACGGTGGCCGCCAGCTGGACGGGGCCCCCTCGTCCATTGCCGCGCTGCCCGCGATTGTCGATGCCGTGGGCGACAAGCTCGAAGTGTGGATGGATGGCGGTATCCGCAGCGGCCAAGACGTGCTCAAAGCCTGGGCACTGGGCGCACGTGGCACCATGATTGGCCGCGCCATGGTCTATGGCCTGGGCGCGTTTGGCGAGGCGGGCGTGACCAAGGCACTGCAAATTCTGCACAAAGAGCTGGACATCAGCATGGCGTTTTGCGGCCACACCAATATCCAAACCGTGGACAGCAAAATTTTGGTGCCAGGAACGTATCCGGTGGCCCCGAAAAACGCCTAAAGCGCTTGCCAGACACAAAAAACGGCTGGATTCTTTCGAATCACAGCCGTTTTTTTGATAGCTATAGGCGCTTATGTGGCGCTGAAATATGCCATTGATGGTGTATTTTTCAGTGCAGCACCACCATATTGTCGCGGTGCAGCATCTCGGGCTCGGCGCTGTAGCCCAGCACCTGGGCAATTTCGCTGGAGCTGTGCTTGCACAGCAGCCGCGCCTCGGCGCTGGAGTAGTTGGCCAGGCCCCGGGCAATTTCTTGGCCCTCAGGGTTGCGCACGGCAATCACATCGCCGCGCGAAAATTCGCCGCTCACCGCCACCATGCCGATGGGCAGCAGGCTTTTGCCAGCGGTTTGCAGCTTGGCCGCAGCACCGGCATCGACCTGCACCGCACCGGGCAGCTGCAGGTGGTCCAGCATCCATTGCTTGCGGGCCTGGAGTTTTTGCGTTGGGGCCAGCAGCGCCGTCCCTATCGACTCGCCTTGGCACAGGCGCAGCAGCACGTCGTGCTCGCGCCCCCAGGCGATGACGGTGGAGGTGCCCGAGCCAGCCGCGCGCTTGGCCGCCAAAATCTTGGTCAGCATGCCGCCCTTGCCAATCGAGGAACCCGCACCGCCCGCCATCGCTTCCAGCGCCGGATCGCCCGCACGGGCCTGGTGCACGAACTCGGCCGCAGGGTTGCTGCGTGGGTCGGCGGTGTACAGGCCAGGCTGGTCGGTCAGGATGATGAGCACATCGGCATCGACCAAGTTGGCCACCAACGCGCCCAGGGTGTCGTTGTCGCCAAACTTGATCTCGTCATTGACCACCGTGTCGTTCTCGTTGATCACCGGCACCACACCCAGGCGCAGCAGCGTCAGCAGGGTGGAGCGGGCGTTCAGATAGCGCTCGCGGTCGGCCAGGTCGGCGTGGGTCAGCAGCACCTGGGCGCTGCCCACTTGGTGGTCGCGCAGCTTGGTTTCGTACATCTGCACCAGGCCCATTTGCCCGACGGCGGCGGCCGCTTGCAGCTCGTGCAGCTCTTTGGGGCGGGTTTTCCAGCCCAGGCGTTTCATGCCCTCAGCCACGGCCCCGCTGGAGACCATGATCAGCTCGCGCGGCGGCCCCTCGTGGCCACGCACCAACGCGGCCAACTGGCGGGCCCATTCCCCGATGGCCGCCTCATCCAGACCGCGCCCCTCGTTGGTGACGAGGCTGGAGCCCACTTTGACGACAATGCGCCGCGCTTCTTGAACAACAGACATGGTGAGAAAAGCAGTTAAATTAAACGAGAGCTGTTAGCGCTTTAAATACGGCGTTTTCAAGTCTTTTTATACTAAAAATCATTGAAATAAAAGCGCAAACAGCTATAACTTATGACTTGGTGCGTGCCCGCCTCAGATCGTGAACACGTTCTTAGGCACCCGAAGCAAAGCGCGGATCGCTCTCGTCCGGCACAAAGCGCGGGTCGATGTTGGCCGGGTCGGGGTTCTCGATTTGCTGCTCTTTGCGCACATGCTGGTAAATGTTTTTGGCCAGCAAATCGGTGCCTTCGCGCGCCAGGGCGGAGATTTCAAACACCGGGCCTTTCCATTTAAAGCGCTTGACAAAATCTTGCACCCGCGCGGCGCGTTCGCCCTCGGGGATCATGTCGATCTTGTTCAGCACCAACCAGCGCGGCTTGCTGAACAGCTGGGCATCGTATTTTTTCAGCTCACCGACAATGGCTTTGGCTTGCTGCACGGGGTCCACCCCCTCATCAAACGGGGCCAAATCAACAATGTGCAGCAGCAAGCGCGTGCGCTGCAAATGGCGCAAAAACTGGTGGCCCAGACCGGCCCCTTCCGAGGCTCCCTCGATCAAGCCGGGGATGTCGGCCACCACAAAACTTTGCTCAGGCGCAACGCGCACCACGCCCAAATTGGGGTGCAGCGTGGTGAAAGGGTAGTCGGCAATCTTGGGGCGGGCGTTGGAAACCGCCGTGATAAAGGTGGATTTGCCCGCATTGGGCATGCCCAGCAGGCCCACATCGGCCAGCACTTTGAGCTCTAACTGCAGACTGAAGCGCTCACCGGGGCGGCCTGCAGTTTTCTGGCGCGGAGCGCGATTGACGGCACTTTTAAAGCGCAGATTGCCCAGCCCGCCATCGCCACCCTTGGCCAGCACGATGCGCTCGCCGGGCACCAGCAGCTCGTGCAGCACCTCGCCCGTGGCCTGGTCGGCAATGATGGTGCCCACGGGAAAGCGCAGCGTAATATCCTTGCCGGCCGCGCCAAACATGTCCGAGCCCATGCCGTTTTCACCACGGCCCGCTTCGTAGCGGCGCGTGTAGCGGTAGTCGATCAAGGTGTTCAGGTTGGGATCGGCCACGCCATAGACGTAGCCACCGCGCCCGCCGTCACCGCCGTCGGGGCCGCCGAATTCTTTGTATTTTTCGTGCCGAAACGATGCGGCGCCGTTGCCGCCGTCCCCGGCAACAATTTCTATGGTGGCTTCATCGACGAATTTCATGGTGGGGCGTGGCTTTCACAAAAAAATGCTGCACATGCAGCAAGGCCCGCAGCATACGCCAGCAGACCCGGAAAATAGCAAAGCCCCGACCAAGCGGGGCTTTGGTGTCATTCAGCAGCGCTTAGGCAGCGGGGCTGATATTGACGGTTTGCTTGTTCAAAGCACCTTTGGTTTCAAAGGATACATGGCCATCGACCAAAGCAAACAAAGTGTGGTCGCGACCAATGCCGACGTTGCTGCCGGGGTGGAATTTGGTACCACGCTGGCGCACGATGATCGAGCCTGCGCTGATCAGCTCACCACCGAAGGCTTTCACACCCAGCATTTTTGGCTTGGAATCACGTCCGTTGCGCGTAGAGCCGCCGCCTTTTTTCTGTGCCATGACTAAAGCTCCTAAAAATTAACCAGCAATTGCCACAATTTGCAGCTCAGTGAACTGCTGGCGATGGCCTTGGTGCTTGATGTAGTGCTTGCGACGGCGCAGTTTAAAAATGCGCACTTTGTCGTGCTTGCCTTGGGCAACTACGGTTGCCTTCACGCTTGCACCGGACACCAGGGGGGTGCCGATCTTCAGTTCCGCGCCGTTGCCGACTGCCAAAACTTGATCCAACACGATTTCCTGGCCTACGTCCGCAGCAATCTGTTCTACCTTGATTTTTTCGCCAGCAGCAACACGATACTGTTTGCCGCCGGTTTTTATGACCGCGTACATAAAACCTCTTTCAGAGTTTTGAATTTTTCCGCGTAGACCCATTTCTACGGGAACCGGCAATTTTACTGTGGATTTTAAAAATTTGCCAAACCCTGTGGGATCGCCGCCCCAACAGGGATTGATGGGCTTCCTATAATGGCGGGCTTCTCATGGTGGCCACTATCTTGACATCCCCGACCCCCTCTTCTTCCCCCCTGGCGCTGATCGCCAGCGACATGCAGGCGCTCGACCAAGTGATCGCCCAGCGCCTGGACACCAGCGTCGCCATGATCGGGCAGGTTGCGCGTTACATCATTGCCGCTGGCGGTAAACGCCTGCGCCCGGCCCTGGTGCTGCTGACTGCCGGTGCCCTGGGCGTGGCCAGCGCCGACAAATACAAGCTGGCCGCCGTGGTGGAGCTGATCCACACGGCCACTTTGCTGCACGATGATGTGGTCGATGAATCGACCATGCGCCGGGGCCGCCCCACGGCCAATGAAACCTTTGGCAATCCGGCCAGCGTGCTGGTGGGCGACTTTTTACATACCCGGTCTTTTCAGATGATGGTGGAAGTGGGCAGCCTGCCCATTTTGAAAGTGCTCTCGGATGCGACCAACATCATTGCCGAAGGCGAGGTGATGCAGCTGATCAACACCCACGATGCCGATCTGGACGAGGCCGGGTACTTGCACGTCATTCGCTCCAAAACCGCCAAGCTGTTTGAAGCCAGCGCCCAAATTGCTGCCCAGTTGGCCGGGGTCAATGCAGAGATCGAAGCCGCGTGCGCCACCTACGGGCAGGCGCTGGGCACAGCCTTTCAAATCATCGACGACGTGCTCGACTACGACGGCGATGCGCAGGAAATGGGCAAAAACCTGGGCGACGATTTGCGGGAAGGCAAAAACACCCTGCCGCTGATCATCGCCATGCAACGCGCCAGTGCGCACGATGCCGCCGTGGTGCGCAGTGCCATTGAAAACGGCAGCACCGAGCAACTGCAGGCCATCTTGCACATCGTGCGCAGCACCGGCGCCTTGGATGCCACGCGTGAAGCGGCCCACGCCGAAGCCCTGCGGGCCATTGCCGCTTTGGCAGCCTTGCCAGGCAATGCCTACACCGAGGCCATGCGTGATTTGGCCAGCCAGCTTTTGTTGCGCCGAACCTAAAGCAGCGCCAAGATTCGCGCTAAAATCGCTGGCTTTGGCAGATCTTGAAAGATCTTGCTCCAAAAACGCGGGGTGTAGCTTAGCCTGGTAGAGCGCTACGTTCGGGACGTAGAGGCCGGAGGTTCGAATCCTCTCACCCCGACCAAGGCATAAAACAAAGCCCGCCAACATAGACCAGTTGGCGGGCTTTTTCATTGGGGAAACAGCCTTCTAGTGTTCAAGTTGGGCCAGCAAGGTACACTACAAGCCAGCTTAAAGCGGGGGAACAAATAGGGGAACAAACGGGCAGGATTCAAAAAAAGGGGGTTTTTGTTCCCCCTCTGCCCTCTGTAGCACCCACTTTTGCAACTGTTCCCCCACCGTCCTGGAGGAACCGCCATGCTGACTGACACCGCTTGCAAAAAGGCCATCTGCCCGCCTGACAAGAAGCGCCATCGCCTTGCCGATTCTGGTGGCCTGTACCTGGAGGTAAGCCCCAGCGGCTCCAAGCGCTGGTTCTGGAAGTACCGCAGGGACGGCAAAGAGGGGCGCATGGCGCTGGGCAGCTATCCGGCTGTGGCGCTGGCTGCTGCCCGTGCTGCACGCGATACTGCCAAGATCGTCAAGGCTGGCGGCTTTAACCCGGTGCAAGCACGCAAGCTAGCCCGGATATTTCACGCATGTAGCCAACGGCGTGCGCAGCGGGGCATCGCGGCGCGGATTTGAGCG
>NZ_JBHSEY010000049.1:0-2446 GCF_042654745.1 Comamonas denitrificans | reverse complement strand
GTCTCAGCCGGCTTGATGGCGCTTCCGCGGTGCGATACTTGGCCTCATGCGGTTAAAACGCCTATCCGTTTACGTACTTGCTTAACCACTCAGTTGCGCTAGAATTAATAGACGCGAAATTTAAATCTCTAATTTTCCAACACTTAGTAAAACCTCGTTTGCCATCCCACTACCATTGTAGGAGCAAATCAGGAGACATAAAAAATTAGCGGTAGCGTGCCTGGCCCTCTAGATAAGTATTGGAGACTGTAATGAAGTTTGAAAAGTCACAGACAGCAATCGACCACCTGACTCCCGAGCAACACCGAATTACCCAGGAGGCGGGCACCGAAAGGCCCTTCACGGGCGAGTACAACGACAACAAGGAGCCTGGCATCTACGTCGACATAGTGTCGGGAGAGCCACTGTTCGCTTCGACGGACAAGTTCGATTCGGGTACTGGCTGGCCCAGCTTCACCAAGCCGATCGTTTCGGCAAACGTGAACGAGGTGCGGGACAGCGCACACGGCATGGTCCGGACGGAGGTCAGGTCAGTACACGCAGACAGTCATCTCGGCCATGTGTTCCCCGATGGTCCTTCCGACCGCGGCGGTCTGCGGTACTGCATCAACTCAGCGTCCCTTCGCTTCATCCCGCGCGACGAGATGGAGTCCGAGGGATACGGTGAATATCTCGATCAAGTAGAGGAGGCTTAACATGCATCAGCGCGCTGTTCTCGCAGGAGGATGTTTCTGGGGCATGCAGGATCTGATCCGCAAGCGGCCCGGCATCATCTCGACCCGTGTGGGTTACACGGGCGGCGATATTCCGAACGCCACGTATCGTAATCACGGCACGCATGCCGAGGGGATCGAGATTGTCTTCGACCCGACAGTGACGAGCTACCGGAACATCCTGGAATTCTTCTTCCAGATCCACGATCCGACGACGCTGAACCGCCAGGGCAATGATCGTGGGCTCTCCTACCGGTCGGGCATCTATTATGTCGACGAGGAGCAGAAGCGCGTCGCCGAGGATACGATCGCCGATGTGGATGCCTCGGGGCTGTGGGATGGCAAAGTGGTGACCGAGGTCCAGCCGGTCGGCGAGTTCTGGGAGGCCGAGCCCGATCACCAGGATTATCTGGAGAAGCGCCCGGGCGGCTACACCTGCCACTTCGTCCGTCCCGGCTGGGTGCTTCCGAAGCGCCAAAAGGTTGACGACGTACAGCCAGCGGCCGGGACCGCGGCGGAATAGGCTTCACTGCCGTTGCCACTGCGCCGGTCCGGTCCGCAATCTTCGTGACCGCGTCGTTCAGCGACGCGGTCATCGAACCCTACTTCAGAGTGACGGCTCGTTCCAGTCAGTCGCCATCGCAACACCAGGATCGCAGATTTATGCCAGACCTCTCGTCCTTTCCGATCACGCAGCGCTGGCCGGCATCTCATCCCGATCGCCTGCAACTCTACGCAGCCCCTACGCCCAATGGCGTCAAGGTCTCGATCATGCTTGAGGAGACTGGCCTGGCGTACGAGCCCCACCTGATCGACATCTCGAACAACGAGTCGAAGGATCCGGCGTTCGTGTCGCTGAACCCGAACGGACGCATACCGGCGATCATCGATCCGGCTGGCCCTGACGGTAGACCCATCGCCTTATGGGAATCCGGTGCGATCCTCCTCTATCTGGCCGACAAGACGGGTCAGTTCATCTCCACCGAACCAGGCCAGCGTTACGAGACCCTAGCGTGGGTGTTCTTTCAGATGTCGGCCATCGGGCCGATGTTCGGTCAGCTCGGCTTCTTCCTGCGATTTGGCGGCAAGGACTATGAGGACAAGCGGCCGCAACAGCGCTTTATCGACGAATCCACGCGTCTGCTGGGGATTCTGGATCGCCGGCTGGAAGGCCGCGACTGGATCGTCGACGACTATTCGATCGCGGACATCGCGACGCTCGGCTGGGTGAATGCGCTGGTGGAATTCTACGCTGCGGGTGACATCCTTGGCCTCAGCAGCTTTTCGAACCTGCAAGCATGGCTCGCACGCGGGCTGGCTCGACCAGCCGTACAGCGTGGCCTGCGCATCCCTGCGAGGCCCGCATGAGCATCATCGCCGCCTATTATTACAGCAAAGGCAAGCGCGTCCGCGAAATCGCGCTCGACGAGCGCGTCGAGCTAAACGAGGATCGCTCGGGCTTCTGCTGGATCGCGCTCAGCGAGCCCAGCGACGACGAACTCAGCGCGATCCAGGCGACGTATAATCTCCATCCTTTGGCGATCGACAACGCGATGCACCCGCTGTGCCCGCCCAAGCTCGAAGTCTATAACGATGAGCTGTACATCGTCGCCCAGACCGCCGAGCTGGTCGGCGACCGTATCGTCTATGGCAAGATGGCGATCTGATGTTGCCCCTGTTTTGTGGAGTTCTTAGCTCCCGGCTTACGCGGCTTTTTTGCGCTGTGCCTCGTA